>JAFZGR010000094.1 GCA_017555325.1 Alphaproteobacteria bacterium
GATTTTTTTGAGAGTATTTTTTATTGCATACTGTCTTGGTAAAACTCTTCTGTACCACTCCAAGTTGCATCTTCTGTGGAAGCATCTTTTGTGACGTAGTTAACAACAGCACCGGCTAAAGCAACAATAGCCAACCCACAAGCTAATGCGGCTAACCATGGCCATTTGATTTTTCCAAAAATAGCTGCCCAACCTAAACCGATTAAGCCGAAACCACCAACAATAAAGATGATGTTACGAACATTGGTAAACACTCCCACTAAACGACCTGTGATTTGACTAAAGACATCTGCCCACACGTCTGTCGCTGTAAATGCCACGGCAATTACAAGCATGTAAACAAAAAATCTAATGTATTTATTCATGAGAATACTCCTTTAATATGCATATTATAAGACTTCTTACGTCTCCTCAATAGTATAAAACAAAATTTTTCATTTGTCTAGCAATTTTTTTGCTTGCAACTTCTTGCTCAAAGTTGTAATATGAAGCATATTCTGTTAGGTGTATCGCTTATTTTGAGCTTTTTGCCTGATGGTGGATGTAAAAAAGATTATAAAATTCAATAGGATGGAAGAATGTTTCTGCAAAAAACACTTTTAACGACAACATTAGGCTTTCTTGTGGGCTTTTCGGTAATTTCTGATTCTGTTTCGGCAAATGCAGTTGGAGAAACGGGAAAAAACGTAAAAAAAATGACGGTTGCTGATGTTTCTGCAGAAGAAATTTTAAAAATTGGCGGCGATACAAAAAAAGAAATGACAGATCTTCAGGTGCAAGAGGAAAAAATGCCGACAATTACAGCTGAAGGCGATTTTGTTGTGCCTACTTATTTGTTGCAAGCACCGCCATCTGCTTCCGAAGTGGTTGTGCCAGATACCTCTAAAAATAATTCTTTGAAAATTCAAACGGAACATATTCAAACAAATACGAAAACTATACGCAATTTGCCGGTTGTTAAAATTACACAAACGGAATTAACACCAGTTGCCGAGCAAATGGCTGTTGAACGATTTTTAACGGGTAAAACAACAAAAACGACCCAAATGTATAAAGAGGCTCTTGCTCGCCAAAATAAAAACAAGGTGAAAGATAAAAACAAGGTGACGGATCTTGATGTTGAAGATGTTGTGGAGCAAGATGGTGCTGTGCAGAATAAAACACAAAAGAAAAAGTTGTTGTTGCCGTTGCAACCTGTTCGCGAGGTGGTTGAAGCGGAAGATGATTTATCGGATGTGAAGCCTATGTACAAAGTTATATCTTCTACAATGGCAGATAAGGTGTTGTCAGAGGCTCAAGAGCAATCGGAAGAAGGTTTGTTGATGCCGCATGATATTAAAGTTGGTTTTTATCCTAATTCAACGGAGTTTTCGGGGCAAACCATAAAATGGATTAAAGCATTTTCCTTAAGGGCATTAAATGATCCTCGGTATATTATCAATGTGCGTTTGAGTCGAGAAAGTCCGACTATTCAGCAAAAGCGTTTGTTTGTTATTCAGCGATTGTTAAGAAATAGTGGGTTGTCTACGCATCAAATTGCAGTTGATTATGTGGATAGACCGACAGATAGTTTAGTTTTGCGTATGGTTGAGAAACAAGAAGATGTTGAATTGCGTCAGGTTCAGATGAAAAATGGCAAAGTTAAAGAAAATAAAACGATTAATTGGTAAAATGTTTCCGTTTGGGAAGAGAACAACAAAGGAGTCAGAATGAAGCAACAGTTATTAAAAAATACAATTATCGCCGGTGTTATGACGTGTGCATTTGGTGTGGTAAGTGCCTGTGTTCCTTGGGAAAATACGGAAGAAGCAGTCTTGGTGTCGGAACAATCAACGGCAAAAGCAACACAAGCGGTTTGTACGGCAGAAAACCAGGGGAATTGTATTGTGACGTATGAAGAACCAGACTTGAATTTGGCTCAGGCTTACTCAGGTTATGCGGTAAGTACAAATGCTTCTTATCAAGCAGGAGCGGTTCCCATGGCTTTGTCTGCCCCGGCTTCCCAAAATGGTATGTCTGTTAAAGAGCGGATGCGTCAAAAAGAATTGGCGCAACAACGGGCAGATTTAGCGCTGCAACCGGTTCAAAGTGGAGATATTATTTGTGCTGGAGCAGATTGTGCGAATGCTTTATTTAAAACGGAAATAGAAAAAACAATTCATACAAAAATGATTGAAGAGGGGCAAAGTAATTCTGTTTATGTTGCGGCACAAACTGGTTCGGTTGCTCAAAAAGTGCCGGCACATCAAAATAATGTTTCTGCTGTAATAGCGGAGGGAACAACAATGGCTCCGGCTGTTAATGTTGCTCAATCAGGAAATATTCAGACAAATGTTTTATCTGATGAAAAAGCAGTCTCGACAGTTACAGCGGGTACAGTTGAAAATAAGGAAGATGCCGTTTCGGAAAAAACAGAAACTAAAATGACATCTTTAAAAGCAAAAATTGCATTTGGAGAAGAAGTGCATGATTGGGAAGCCCCAGCAGGGGAAACATTACGAACACTGCTTATGCAGTGGGGTGAAGCTTCCGGTTGGACGGTTGTTTGGAAAATGGATCGGGATTATAATTTAGAAGCGGGTGTTGTTTTCCGTGGTAAATTTACAGAAGTTGCAGCTGCTTTTATTCGTTCGTTTGCTCGGGCAACACCGGCACCGATTGGTACGTTCTATAAAGGGAACAGAGTTTTGGTAATTAACACGCAGGAGAATGATAATGCTGACTAAATCAATTAAATTAAGTCTTACGGGGATTTTAATGGCGGCAACTTTTATGTTGAATGCTTGTAATGAATACGTTGCCAGAACAAATGAAAAAATCGAAACAACATTGGAACGAGTGGAAGAGCATTTGCAACAAGCTCAAATTCCTGATTTGCCGGCTCCAGTAGATACGGTTCGTACTAAAAATGATATTTGGTTAGGAACAGAAAGTGTAAAAATTTCCGAAGGGGATGCTTTGCCGGCTATGTTTGAAGATAGTGACTCTATTACATTATCTATTGCCGAAGAAACAACTTTGCCAACATTGGCTCAAGAAATTACGGATATGACAGGTATTACGGTTAGATTGGATAATTTAAAAGCAGAAGATGCTATTCCGACCGAAACGGTTCCGTTTAATTATACGGGTAAATTGAGTGGTTTGTTGAATTATGCATCTAATCGGTATGGTGTATGGTGGAGATATAAATCCGGAATTATTACATTTTACACAAAAGAAACACGTGTATTCAATATTTATGCTTTACCGACAGAAACATCAATCAGTGCTTCATTAAGTGGGGCAACAATGGGAGAAGGGGGCGGAAGTTCCAGTTCATCATTGTCATCATCTGCAAATTTGGCTCTTTGGGATAATATTGAGCAAGGATTGGAGCAGGTTGTTGGAGAAAATGGTAAGTTATCATTTAGCCGTGTTGCTGGTACAGTAACAGTGACGGGTAGTCCGTTTGTTATTCGTGAAGCAGCAGATTGGATTGCAAAGTTTAATGAAAAATTGTCTCGTCAAGTTGCAATTTCTGTAAAAGTATTGTCTGTTTCTGTTTCAAATGCAGATAATTATGGTTTGGATTTAACGGGTATTTTTGCAAACAAAACAATACAGGCAAATTATACAAGTCCATTTACAGTTGGGGCAACCGGAGCTGCAGGAGCTGCTGCTGGTATGCTTTCTATGACATTATTAAAACCGAGTTCTAAATGGAAAGATTCAAATGCTGTTATTCAAGCTTTCTCCTCACAAGGAAAAACGTCTTTGGTAACATCTGCAAGTGTGACCACATTAAACAATAAAGTTGCACCAATTCAAATTACAACACAACAGAACTACGTGAAAGAAACAAATGTATCTACATCAGGTACAGGTTCGGATAGAAGTGTTGATACTGATATGGAAACAGATACATTGAATTATGGGTTTATGTTGGAGGTTTTGCCAAGAATTTTAGATCATGGCCGATTAATCGTGTTGTTCTCTATGAATTTAACGGATTTGCTTTCATTGGAAACTTTCTCATCTGACGGTTCAAGTTCTGAAGGTGGTGAAGAATCATCTGATTCAAGTGACAGTTCTGATACTGAAGGTGAAAGTGGTGATAAAGAAACAACAGTTGTTCAATTGCCAAAAATGCAAACGCGGGGTTTTGTGCAGGAAATTGCAATGCGCTCTGGTTCTACATTGGTTTTAACCGGATTTGAACAAGTTAAAAATAATATAACAACTGGTGGTATTGGCAAAGCTAAAATGGGTTTGCTTGGTGGTCAGGCATACAGTGACAATACCCGTGATGTAATGGTGATTTTATTAACGCCAGAAGTTTTAGAATCTCCGTTGTCACCAGAATCACGTATGAGAGATTTTTAAGGAGTTCTTCATATGGTAGAAGGGGTAGAAAATCAAGTGAATACGGTGGGAGGATATGATCTAAATCAAAATGGATCTATTACCATAAATCGACGAGAATATGCAGTTGGATTGTTATGGCAACCTTTGCAAAACTCTGATGAACCGTTTTCAGAAATTCGTGAAGCCATAGACAGTGATCCTGAAGCAGATTTGTATTGCTTGCGTTCAACGTCAACACCACAATATGGTATTGGTAAAAAAAGTATGAAACATCGGGCAGGGGAGCCATCCGCTGCTGCTGCTGTTGCTTCTGCATTGAGTGAGTATACATCTGTTGCAGCTGTTTTTCCTGTGCCGGAAGGTTGGTGGCTTGTTGCTATTCGAAATGATTTAATCTTATCGGAAGAAGATGTTTTATATACATCCGAGCAAGAAGCTCAAAATAAGTATTATTCATTAATGTCTTTGCCGGATTGGGATTTAAAAATTGCTCCGGAGAGTTGGGCAATTGATAAGTCACGCCAAATTTCTTTAGAAACATTATTGAAAAAATCTGGAGCCAAAGTTGTTTTAGAAGAATTAGGAGCTGTTAAGAAAACACAAATTTTAACATTTATTGCGTTGGGATTTGTTGGTCTTATCTTCTTTTTACTCTATTTAGTTTCTTCTTTATGGAAGTCGGCATTTACGGAAGAAAAAATCGAAGCTGTTGCTATTCCGGAGGTTATTCAGCCTGTTGAACCTGTTCCTGAAAAGCCAAAACCATGGGAAAAAGTTCCTAAAATGGATGTGTTTTTGCACAAATGTTGGAACAATGCTTATCAATTGACAAGTTTAACTATTCCTGGTTGGCAAATTGGACAGATTAATTGTAATTTGCAGGGTTTAACGACTGGTTGGTCTAAATCATGGAATAGTGCTGGACGGATTGCTTGGTTAAAAGCAGCTTTGAATGAGTATAAAATGTCTCGAGTAAATGTTCAATTAAATCAAGATGGAACATCGGCAACTGGACAGTTGTCGTTTACAGACATCCCGATGGTTGCCTCTGTTCCGACAATTGAAGAGAGTCAATTGTGGGATGAATTAACGGATATTCGTCAAGCAACTAATATTCAGTTGAATTTTTCCAGACAAACAGTTATGGATCCGCCGAATAATCCGGATGGAACACGTCCAGCCAATCAACAGGAATATGTATTTTTTCAGTTTTCAATTTCGTCACCGTATTCACCATTTGAATGGTTGGCGTTCTTTGAAAAGTTTCCAGGTTTGGAATTAACATCAATCAACTTTAATCCGGGGTTGGATGCTCAGGATAAATGGAAATATGAGGGGAGAATTTATGCAAAATAATTCATTATCTTTATTAGCGACACTTTGTTTGTCAACCGCTTTTTTTGTTTCTCCGGCTTATGCACAAACTGCTCCGCAACCTCTGGCTGGGGCAACTGCTGGTTCGGAATTGATTCCAGCAGACACATCAGCGGATACCGGATTGCCAAATGTTATGAATGCCGAAAAAACACAAGAAAAACAACTTTTGGAAGCAGAATTAAGTAATACAGCTGTTAGTTCATCGGAAATTTTGGATTTTCCGGCACGGACATCATTAGGTGAATTGGAAATGGCAACTTTGCCGGGAATTAAGGAATCCTTGATTACAGGACCAGCCCCCATGGCTCCATCCGTATCTACCAAGGATTTGCCAAGTGAACAATTGTTGGGGCGTATTACATCCGAAGTTTTTCAGGAAATGGCTGATTTAGAACGCGGAAATGTTTTTTTAAAGCTCCAAATGCAAAAAGAGCAATTAAAAAATGATTTAGAGAAATTAAAAGCGACTTATCGTCAAACACGTTTGGAAGAAATTGCTAAACGGGAAGATGTTGTTCGTTCTCGAATTAATTGGTGGCAAGAACAGGAAAATGTTCGGTTGGAAATGGAAAAGAAAAAAGCCGAAACAGATGCAATTGAACAACAGATTGCAGAAGCGGAGGAATTGCGGAATAAGTTGAGAGAAGAAGCAATGGCCGAAAAAGAAGCGGCACAAAAAGCAGATGCCGATTCGAAAGAAAAGGGGAGTTTAATAGAAACAGAGCCCAAAGAAGAAACAAAAGCCGCTAAACGAGCTGTTGAGTTGTATACATTAATTGGTGTGCGAGGTGTTAAGACAAAATTAACGGCACGGTTAAAAAATTTAATAGATGGCAGTATTCTTTCGGTAAAAGTAGATGAAGCATTACCATCGGGACATAAAGTTTCTGCGATAGAACGTGAATCTATTACACTAATCAATGGCACGAAAGAAGAAGTCTTGCTTTTGAATAATAAGGGTGGTATTGCATCAACCAATGCCGAAGACTAGATGAAGTAAAGAAAATGAGGGGGGGCAGTCAAATGAAAGCATCCTTTTTCGGGACACGACCGAATAAGCGAGGAAATGAAGCGTTACCGGTTCAAATTAAGCCGGCAACCGATGCGTCCTCTGCAAATGAATTATTGGATGTTTCTCATATTGAAATTCCGGAAACTGGTGGTTTTCCGGAGGAAGAATTACCTAAAATTCCTAATCTGCCCCCGTTTCCGTCTTTTATGAATGAGGGGCAATTGCCGACTGACATTTCTATTGATGAGAATCGGATTCAAGAAGTTCATCAGGAAGGGAAAGATATTGAAGTAGGAAGTACAGATTCTATTTCTCAAACAAAAGATGAGGTAGGGAAAAATGCGCATAGCCCGGTGTTTATGCCACCAAAGGCTCCGACATTTACCAAGGAGAACGAAACTGAACAAACAGTACAAAATGATCAAGTAAAAAAAGAAGATACAGCAGAAGGAAATCGGGAAGAATTACACGCTGCCGTTCAAGATGCTTTTTTGAATGACACAACACAATCACCAATAATACAACATAACAAAGATTATAATTCTCCCTCATTTTTAAAAGATTTATTTGATAACGGAAATGTGTGTATTACAGCATCTGGAGGTTCGTTACCGATTAAAGATGAAACGCGAATGTTATTGGCTCTTTTTTCCAATGGTCGCTTTTTTGTTTGTGAAACATACAAGTTTGATGGTAAAGTGTTAGGCTTTGAATATTTAGCCAAAAAACGGCATTTGCAAATTGGAAAGCCGGAATATGTTCCGATGCCTGTTTTGCAAAGTATTTATGAATATTCAACGCGTAATGGGTTTACTGAAACAGTTGAAGTTGATAAGAGTGAAGAACAAGAGCAAGCACAAGCTCGTATGCAACGGGATTTTATTACAATTATTTCTCGTGCGGCAGCTTTGCACGTATCTGATATTCATATTGTTGTTGCTGATCATACAACAGTTATGTTCCGTGCAAACGGGTTAATGCAAACGGAAATGGAATATAATAAAGATTGGGGTGAAAGTTTTGTTCGTGCAGCATTTGCTTCTTCTGATATTTCCGATTCAAACTATGCACAAAATGAATATCAGGCAGCTCAAAAATTGGGGCGGACACCGTTAAGAGGATCACATGGAAAATTGGTTTTACCTCGAAATATTTTAGGTATTCGTTTACAATTTAACCCGATTGCTTTTGGTACGCGTTATGTTATTATGCGGTTGTTATATGCCGAAGACACATCCAGTACTTCTAAGGGATTAGAGGCTCTTGGATTTACGGAACGAGAATTGAATTATTTTTATCAGCTACGGGCGGCTCCAACGGGAATTACGATTGTTTCGGGACCAACCGGTTCGGGGAAATCTACAACCTTACAACGAAATATGATACAAATGTTGCAAGAACGCAACTTTGAAATCAACTTAATTACAGTGGAAGATCCTCCTGAATATCCAATTCCTGGTGCAAGGCAGATGCCGGTGACCAACGCAACAATTGAAGAATCCAAGGACAGGGAATTCACAAAAGCTTTGTCGGCAGCGTTGCGTTCTGACCCAGATAGTTTGATGATTGGGGAGGTGCGTACGTTATCTGCTGCTGATTTGGCTTTCCGAGGGGCTTTATCAGGACATAATGTGTGGACAACATTACACGCCAATAGTGCTCCAGCTATTTTAATGCGTTTAAAGGATTTGGGGGTAGAAGATTTTAAATTGCGTGACCCTGAAATTATTAAGGGATTATTAGCACAACGTTTGTTCAGACGAATTTGTCCTCATTGCCGTATTCCTGCGACGAAAAAATTAAATTCTCCATCCGTTATGCGCTTGAGAGAGGGATTTGGTGATGTTGGTGTTGAAAGTTCCTTCTTACGGGGAAAAGGTTGTAAACATTGTGATTTCAGAGGGGTTAAAGGACGGATGTCCGTTGCTGAAATTATTTTGCCGGATGCAACATTCCTTGATTTAGTTATGAAAGGCGAAACGAAAAAAGCTATTAACTATTGGATTAATGATTTAAATGGTATGACATTACGAGAAGTTGCTATTTCCCATATGTTTAGAGGTTTAATTGATGTGGATGAAGTAGAACGGTGGACCGGATTCTTAAATCAGGTGGTGACCGGTTAGAAAATTTAATAAGGAGTTCTGAATGGCAGAAGTAAATAAAAAGAAAGTGGTTGTGGCAAGTTCGGTCAGTTCGGCAGATATGTTTTTTGCAAAATGTATGGTTCGGTTATATACATCGGATAGATTGGCATTTTATTATAAATTAAAAGCATTGCTTCGCAACCGATTTTCTTTGATGGATGCTTTGGAACGGATGTATCAGATTTATTCGAAAGATGGAAAAAAGCCGACCGAATCAATGGCGGTTGCCATTACATGTTGGATGCAGCAAATTCGAAACGGGGATACTTTTTCTGTCGCTTTGCGTGGATGGGCTCCATCTACAGAATTGTTGATGTTATCTGTTGGTGATGTTTCTAACTTAGAAGATGCTTTGGGAAATACTATTAAAGTTGTTGAAGGGATGAATCGGATGAAAGAACCGGTTTTTACAGCGGTTTCGTACCCGATGTTCTTGTTAATTATGGTTATCCTTTTGATTTATGGTGTTGGTGCATTCATGGTTCCGCCGATGGTTAACGCTGTTCCGAATTTGGTATGGACGGGGACGGCAAAATCATTGGTTGATTTATCTAATTTTGTGAGAGATAATCCGTGGCCGTTGTTTTTAACGCTTCCGTGTATTATTTTTGTTATATTGCTGACTTTTCCACGCTGGAAAAAAGAATCTCGCTCAATTGCTGATAAATGTGCACCATGGTCAATTTATCGTATTTTTATCGGGGTTGGTTGGTTGTTATCTTTATCGGCGTTGGTTCGTGCTGGTACGCCTGTTTCCAAGGCGATGCGCTCTTTGCGTGCGGATGCTTCTCCGTATTTGTTATATCGGATTGATAAGGCATTAAGTTATGTTAATAACGGGGATAACTTAGGTGATGCGTTATACAAAACAAGACTTGGTTTTCCCGATGAGGAAGTTGTTGGTGATCTACGGATTTATGCCGAGTTAGACAACTTTCCAGAGGCTTTAACTCGTTTGTCGGAAGATTGGTTGGAAGATTCTATTAAAGACATTGAAAAAAAAGCTGCTTCATTAAATGGGTTCGCCATTATTATGATTGCCGGCATTGTTGCGTGGGCAGTTATGGGCACCTTTGACATGCAGGAACAAATGGTTAACGGTATGGGCTTAGGTGGCGGTGGTTAATTTATTCAGTCTTTAGTAATTTAAAGAAAAAAGACAGCTTTGAAAAGGCTGTCTTTTTATCATAACTTAAATATTTATATGTATTTTTTTTTAATAGCATGGATTGATATAGAATAATTGTTTTTTTTATCAATTTATAATTTACATTTTAAAGTTTTTTCTTTATACTAAGCTCATTAATAATTATACCAAATCAAAAGGAGTTGAAAATGAAAAATATTGGTGAATTAATGAAAAAAGCACAGATGGTTCAATCTCAAATGAATATCTTGCAAACTAAAATGGAAAAACAAGAATTTGAAGGAACAGCCGGGAATGGCGCTGTTAAAGTTGTGATGACAGGTAAAGGTTTACCGATTAGTGTTTCTATTAATCCGGATATTGTAGATAAAAATGATGTAGAAACATTGGAAGATTTGGTTTTGTTGGCTATTCGGGATTGCCGTGAAAGAACGGATGATATTATTGCTTCCGAAATGGAACGGATTCAAACCTCTTTAGGATTGCCTGCTGGATTTAAATTACCATTTTAATTTTTTTAAAGTTTATAAATCATATGGCAGCACCAGAACTTGAACATTTAATTGCACTATTTTCTAAATTACCGACAATGGGACCTCGTTCGGCAAGACGGGCGGTTCTGTTTTTGTTAAATCAAAAAGAAAAACAATTTTTTCCATTGTTGCAGTCAATGCAAATCGTGATGGAAAAAGTTAATACGTGTTCTGTTTGTGGTAATTTAGATACTGTTATTCCCTGCTCTATTTGTTCGGATATACATCGATTGCCTCATCAAATTTGTGTTGTGAGGGATGTTGCTGATTTATGGGCAATTGAACGCTCCAAAGTCTATAAAGGGCAGTATCACGTTTTAGGTGGTATCTTGTCGGCTTTAGATGGTATCGGCCCGGAAGAATTAAACATTCAATCTTTATTAGATAAAGTTGCCGTTAATCAGGGGTGTGAGATTATTTTAGCTTTGCCTGCAACTGTGGAAGGGCAGACAACAGCACATTATTTATATGATCAATTAGAAGCTTATCCTTGTACGGTTTCGGCTCTTTCGAGGGGTGTTCCTGTTGGTGGAGAGTTGGATTATTTGGATGATGGTACATTGCAAATGGCATTTAAGGCACGGCGTACTGTATAAGCAGGAGTAAAAATGGAAGAAATTAAAAATGCGATAACAAATTTAGAAGAATCCATATTACAATTAGAAACAGCTGTATATCGGGTAAAAAAAGCATACGTTCAGTCGATGGAACATACTACAGAGTTGAAAGAGGTTGTTAAAACGGCTTATATGCAAATTGATAAAATGTTAACTGAGTTTAAGCAAGGAGAAGAATAATGGCAATTGTATCGCTTAAAATCGGTGAGCGATTTTACAAGTTTTCCTGTGCAGATGGACAGGAAGATTATATGCGGGAATTGGCTGAAAATTTGGATGTACGGGCAGCACAATTAATTAAAACACTTGGTTTTATGCAAGAAGGTCAGTTATTGGCAATGCTTTGCTTATTATTAGCAGAAGAAAAAAATAAATTAGAGAAGAGCACTAATGCGATTATGTTGGATGAAACCACAAAACAAGTTGCCGAAAAAATAAATAATTTAGCAACAAAAATCAATGGTGTTGTTTCGGATTTAGAGTTGTTAACACAAGAAAAAGATGAAAAATGAGAGTGTTGTTTTGTGGAGATGTTGTTGGTAAAGCTGGTAGAAAGTTAGTTGCTCACTGCTTACCGAAATTAAAAGAAAAATTGTGTTTAGATGTGATAATTGTAAATGGTGAAAATGCGGCCCATGGGTTTGGTATTACGCCTCGTATTTATGATGAATTTATTCGTAATGGTGTTCATGTAATTACATTGGGTAATCATTCTTTTGATAAAGCAGATATTTTTCCGGTTTTAGATACTGCACAGAATATTATTCGTCCGATGAATTATCCGGAAAACACCATTGGAAAAGGTTGGTGTTTTTATACAACAGAAGAAGGTGTTCGGATTGCTGTTGTACAATTATTGGGACATACATTTATGCGTGCTGTTGCAGATCCTTTCGAATGTATTGAAAAATGGATGAAAACATATTCCAGAACTATTGATTATGACATTTTAATTGTCGATTTTCATGCGGAAGCAACAGCAGAAAAAGTAGCTTTGGGTCATTTTTTGGATGGTTATGCTGGATTGGTTGTTGGAACACACACTCATATTCCGACTGCTGATGCACATATTTTAAATGGTGGTACGGCATATATTTCAGATATTGGCATGTGCGGTGATTATGATTCCGTTATTGGGATGAAGAAAGAAGGAGCTCTTGTTCGCTTTTTAACTCCAGATAAAAAAGGACGTTTACAACCGGCAGAAGCAGATGGGACATTTTGTGCTGTTTGTGTTGATATTGACGAGAAAACAGGTTTAGCAACTCAAATTTTTCCAGTTCGTATCGGTGCAGCACTTGAAAATACACATCAAATATGATATAACCGAAAAATATTAATTTAACAGAAACAAGAAAAGGAAAAAATAATGGCAGGACATTCACAATTTAAAAATATTATGTATCGCAAAGGGGCACAAGATAAATTGCGGGCAAAAGTTTTTTCAAAGCTCGCACGGGAAATTACGGTTGCTGTTAAAACCGGAGGAGCCGATATTTCTTCAAACCCGCGGTTGCGCTTGGCAATTCAAAATGCACGTTCTGAAAATATGCCAAAAGATAACATTGAGCGGGCTATTGCTAAAGGGTCACAAAGTGCAGATACAACAAATTATGAAGAAGTGCGTTATGAAGGATTTGGTCCAGGTAAAGTTTCCGTTATTGTTGAAGGATTAACAGATAATCGAGCACGGACTGCTCCGGCATTGCGTGCCGCATTTTCTAAAAACGGTGGAGCCCTTGGGGAAACTGGTTCTGTTACCTTTAATTTTGAACGAATTGGATATATTGAATATTCGGCTTCTGTCGGAACAGCTGATGCTATTTTTGAAGCAGGATTAGATGCCGGTGCTTCTGATGTTGTTTCTACGGATGAAACACATGAAATTACATGTGCACCGGAAGATTTATCTTCAGTACGTGAATCGTTGGAAAGCACATTAGGCACGCCCAATGTGGCACGGTTAGATTGGAAACCGCTTGTTCAAAAAGAAATTACGGATTTAGAAACGGCTCAAAAATTATTTAAATTTATTGATATTTTAAATGAAGATGATGATGTTCAACGAGTCATTACAAATGCAGATATTGTGCCGGAAATTATGGCTCAGTTGGAAAGTGCAGAATAATGATCCGTATTTTGGGACTTGATCCGGGATTACGTCATACAGGTTGGGGTGTCATTGAAAAAAATGGCACCCGTTTGCGATTTATTGCCGGTGGTGTCATAAATCCAAGTAGCACAGGAGATTTAGCAGACAGATTGGCAGAATTACATGAAGAATTAAAAAAAATAATTGAAACCTATGCACCGGATGAAGCAGCCGTTGAACAAACGTTTGTTAATAATAATCCAACCTCAACGTTAAAATTAGGACAGGCGAGGGGGGTTGTTTTGTTAACTCCGGCACTATTTCATATTCGGGTATCGGAATATACTCCAAATCAAATAAAAAAAATGATTGTTGGTGTTGGACATGCAGATAAAAAACAGGTTGATATGATGGTAAGGACTTTATTGAAATCTGTTCCCGAAAATATTCCATCTGATGCATCTGATGCTTTGGCTATTGCTTTGTGTCATGGTTTTATGCGTCCGACAAATATACAGCAATATATGAAAACAGTTTAAAGGATTGTTGATGAAAATTATTCAAAAGCCTTCTACACATTATAATAAACGAGCTTGTTCCATTGATATGATTGTGCTACACGCAACAGCAACAACGACTATACAAGAAACCTTTTATTATTTAATTGAAAAAGAAGAACAACCACGGGTAAGTTCTCATTATGTTATTGATACAGATGGAACAGTATACCAATTGGTGGCAGATGATAAACGGGCATGGCATGCAGGACTTGGTTGTTGGGGGAACATTCTGGAAGATATTAACAGTCATTCTATCGGTATAGAATTTCAATGTGCGGCAAGTGGTGCTCAGTCTTTTGTGCAATTTACAGATAAACAAATACAAGCAGGGATTGATTTGTGTCGGGAACTGATGAAGAAGTATAATATTAAACCGTTTAATGTGGTTGCTCATTCAGACATTGCTCCGGATAGAAAATATGACCCTGGCAGAACGTTTCCATGGGAACTGTTTTGGTTAAATGGTATTGTGGATAATCCTATCCGAAGACCATTAATGGGTGGGTAAATATTAAAGAAAACACATGATAACTTTCGTCTTGCTTTTTTTTGAAAAAAAGATATCATAAACAGTGTTTATTACAAGAATAAGGAGTATCAGTATGTATGAACAATTAGAAGAAGTTAAAAAATCTTGTTTAAATTGTCAAAAATGTGCATTGGGGGCATTACGAAATAATGTTGTGTTTTCAGATGGTATTCCAAATTCAAAATTAATGTTAATCGGAGAAGCTCCCGGATTTAATGAAGATATGCAGGGAAAACCATTTGTCGGACGTGCAGGTCAATTATTGGATAAAATTTTTGAATCTGTCGGATTTTCCAGAGAGAAAGATGTGTATATTTGTAATACCATCAAATGTCGTCCACCGGAAAATCGTGATCCTTTACCGGATGAAAAAGAAGCTTGTCGTGCTTATTTGGATAAGCAGATTGAAATATTAAAACCTCGTATTATTTTGCTTTGCGGAAAAGTAGCTTTAACTTCCTTTTTACCACACTTGAATGTGGGTATTACAAAGGTGAGAGGGCAGTGGTTTGAGGGACCTTACGGTGCAAAAATGATGCCGATTTTTCATCCGTCATATTTGTTAAGAAATCCGATTGCCCGACCGGGTTCGCCGAAGGCACTCATGTGGGAAGATATTAAAAATATTCGCAAAGCATATGATGCTTTGTAATGAATTTTTTCTTTTATTTTGGAATACAATATAATTTTTCTCCATCTTGGGAAATATCCCCATTTGCATTTTTACAAAGTTGTTGTGATGTGATATCTATACCGATTTCATTATCTATAGTTGAAATACCTGTTCGGCATTCACCGGAGATATCTTGCCAATCACCGTCTTCACAGATTAGTACACACGCATAAGTATTTGTACCTGTTTGCATCACTCTGTGATTGGAACAAGATGTACATAATTGTTTTGAATCAGTTAAATCTGCAATTGCAACAGCTGTTTCCGTGTTGCAAGAAATACATCTATTATTTATTGATAAGAATGTAATTGTTTGTTCACAACCAGCTTTAATACAATAGGAATCGTCCGTAAATCGTCGTAAATCACCACAAGATTCACATTGTTTTTGTGTTGTTTTATAAGCGGCATCAGAGGTACACGAACGACATTTCCAATCGTTATCTCGATAAAGTATTCCGATTCCTGCCGGATAGTTGGGAAAATTATCCGGATCCGGACTGTCACTATTACAAACACCATATGTGCCGGGTTTATACAATATACATTTATTATCAATGTACATACGTTTATTTTTTATGCAATTATTTTCGCAAAGCTCTTTTGAATCAACTTTGTAATGTGGATATGTCATACTGCTACATGGCTCACAAGAGTTGATGGCAAAACGGAATGTTTCACTTGGACACGTTGTTAATGAACAGTAACGGGCTTCGGAACCACCGGTTAATGAATATGTTTTTGTTGCGGTACTGCAATTTGCACACATATCTGTAAAAATTTGGGAGGGCGGGTATCCGCTTGACCATTGAGTTCCTAAATCAGTGCATTTTTTACATTCGCCGTTATCTCCTCGTTGTACATAACCTTCTCCACAATCATTATAACAATATAACTTGTTTTCTCTTTCATCAATCCATCTTTTTTTTACATCTGTATATCCCTGTTCCTCATTGGCGATATTACATTTTGTGCAACCGGAGGCTTCATCACTTTCAATTTCAATAGGACCTTGTGTATCACAGGAGCGACAAATTTTATTTTTATCCATAACATATCCGGCTGGGCAGACTTCTAAATCTAATACACAATTTCCATTAACGTATTTTCTATTTGGGTTTCCTTTTTCATCTTTACAAGCATTACATAAGTTAATTCCATCAACGGAGCAATCACCTGTTCCGTTAATACATAAAGATACAACTTTCGGAGATGAACAAGGATAACAGACTCCTGTACTGCTGACAAATTCATTTGTACTACATTTTGTTGTGCAAAAAGGATTTAGATTTGATATCCGATGTATTGTTTTTCCGGGGCAAGCCGAACATTCATTTTGCCAAGCCTGTTTTAATTCATCGGGAATCGTTTGTTTGTACATTTGAGCCCCGTAATTATCAAAACACATAGGCCATTTATCGCTATAACAATCAGAATTATCTTGTTTGTTAATTTCACACGAACGACAAATACCATCAGCTTTAAAATAACCAGTTGGACAGTTTTTTAAAACACATTTATTGTTTCCGTATAGTATGCGATTGCTACATGATTGACACAAAGAGCGAGATTGTTCATCATCTGGTATTGTTAAAATAGCCCAGTTTCCGTATGTTTCTAAATCTGTTTGTACGTGAATTCGTCCGGAATTAGATACTTTTTCAGAAGTTCCCGAACAAGGTAAACAATCGTATTGTGTTGTTAAAAATTCCTTACCTCTGATACAAGTTGAAGCACAATATGTTGTTCGGTTGTCATTTTTACCGGTTTCGGCAATGCGTTTACCATTATTACAGGCTTGACACATTTCAATTCCACTGTGAGAGTCTTTTATTTCAATATTTCCGATTTTTTTTCGAAAATTCCGTCATTATTATCTGCATTTTGAAGTATTATATTTGCATTAAATGTACATTGTATACAGGAACCGTTTGCGGCACGATATTCTTTACCAAACTTATCACCCTCTCCGCATGTTTGTGGGAGTTCAACGCATTTATGTGTTGTTGGTTCACATACTTGATTTTGATTTAGACAATCTGTATTTACCAAACATTCAACGCAAATACCGTCATTATTGTTTTCTAAGCAAAAGGGTGTATTGGTATCACTACATTTATTATGACAAATCATATCATCTTCACAGGTAGCAGTGCCACATGCTTGGGAGCAATCTGTGTCTTCAATACAATATTGAGAATTTTCTAAATTTTCTGAATTAATGAATGATATAAAAACTATTTGATTACTGGATTCGACTTCTGTACAAAGATTTGAATTGTTATCATGTTTGATATTATTGACTTGAATAAATTGCAAACCCTGAATAATTTGATTTAATTTCATATTCAAAACTTGTTTACAAACATTTTGAGGTATGTTTTCTACAATAATTTTAAATGCAACATCAGGGTGTGTCGTTATGCGGATGGGGTATCCTGTTTGTGTTGTATTACTCCATTCGGGAAAATCGGATTTGTCTGTATTGTTCTCTGTTTCTGGCAGCGGAATATTTTGAAATCTATGATAAATATCAGATGCACATGCATTAACTTCTCCGACAATATCATTTGCCTGATATTTTTCCATAGCATATTTGTATCCTGCTATGGCTGTTACACTTAATACACCGACAACAGCCAAAACACCCAATATTTCTACCATTGAACGACCAAATTCGTTAACTTTGTTTTGCATAATCTTCTCCTTTATAACCTCATACTCATAAAATGAGTATAATAAAAAGGACCTTTTTTTCCCGATTCAAAATAGGGTAATCGAATTTTTAAGAAAATGAAAGATTGTTATTTTAATTGAATAGTTTATTTAAAATCAAAAAAAAATGCTAAATAGTGAAAAAAAGTGTTGTAATTATACGTTCGTTTTTTTTCAGATAGAACAAGAAAACTTTATATTTTATTAAAAGATGATACAATAGTTTTGATACTCAAATATATGATGCATTTGCTTCTTTTTGTTGAATGAATGGAAAAAAAATGAATAATTTTCTTGCTTATCCATAATTTATGGAAAGAAGATTTAACACAAGAAAAACTTGCTAAACAGACAAGTGCTTCGACACTTTCAATTAGCAATATGAAATGAGGCAAACATTTTCCCTCGGTTAAAAATTTAAATAAACTAATCACAACATTTGAATTGAAAAATCAATTAAACGCGCTCTCATTATTTTTAATATCTTCTTTGGGAAAACAAAAATATTGTCTTAAAACAGATTTAAAACATCTTTTGCCGGATTTTCTTTTTTCCCTTTTGTCTGATACTCCAGAATTAATTTTTCTCCTTGTGCTCTTTCTTCAGGTGTCACTTCGGCCTCTACAATTTCCAAAGCATTCTGAATTGTTAATTTAAGTGTATCAGCAGAATTATTTTGAGCAATTTTTAACCAAGCATAACATTGAGACGGTCTGGCAGAATCAACTCCTCGTCCTTCGCAATAAGCTTTTGCTAATTGGTATTGTGCATAAGCATCTCCTCCTTCGGCACCTTTTTTATACCAATTAACAGCTTCCGAAACATTTTGGAAACGAGAACGTAGTAAATCTCCATAATAAGCATATGCTTGAATATCCCCTTTGTCCACAGCAGCTGTAATTGCTTTCTCAATAGGAACAAAATTTTTCGTAATACTTGCTTTCACAATCATATCCGGTTTTATACCGTATTTTCTTCCATCCGTTAATAAAACTTCTCCTTGTGCTAACATGGCTTGAACAGCTTCCGGATCATTAAATCCGGGGATAATTGGGGTCGGAATTAATAATAAATCAGCTGTAGGAACGGATTTTTCTGGTGGAATAGGACGCCATTCACGTGCTGCACGTTGTTTTGATAATAAAATTTCTTTTTTCTTGATTTTCTTTTCAAGTTCGTTGCGTTTTTTTAAGGCATCTTCCCCAATTTCATCTGAATTATATGCGGCAATAATACTATACCAACGATATGCTTCCGGAATGTTTCGTATTGCCGATTCATTTAATCGAATATCTGCAAGCATTTTTTGGGCAACTACATATCCCTGATGTGCAGCACGAGCCATCCATTTGACGGCATTCTCCAAATCACGTGGTATACCTTTTCCTGATAAATATAACAATGCTACTTTATATTGTGATTTAGCATCACCTTTTAGTGCCCCCATTAAATAGAAACCAAAAGCATTTTTATAGTCTTTTTCAACCCATTCACCTTTTTCATAAAATGATCCCAATTGATAAAGTGCATTTGGTTGTCCGGCATATGCGGCTCGTTTTAAATATTTTAATCCTAATTCAAAATTTTCATCATTTTGATCGGTTGCATCTTTTAATAAAATTTCAGCTAACTCGTAAGCAGCATCGATATTGTAGGCATTTTCTGCCCGTTGATAATATTCTACCGCTTTTGTTTCGTTTTTTTCAACACCAAGTCCTTGTGCATACATCTTACCCAAATAATAAGCAGCTGTTGCATCTCCTTCATCTGCTAAATATGAAAATTCAGCAAATGCCTGATCATACTTTTTGATTTCAAATGCCGTTAAAGCATCACTTAATCCTGCAAAGACAGGGGTTACCCATAATGCAACACTTAATACCGTTCCTAAAATTGCTGATTTCATTTTTTATCTCCTTTAAAATTTATTTCTTTATTTTATATCATATTATTTTGTTATTGTAAATAAGTTTTCGGATTAACAACTTTAGTTTTATATCGAATTTCAAAATGCAACTGTGGCGTGGTCACATTTCCGGTTTTCCCGATAGTGGCAATTTTTTGACCTTTTTTAACTTTTTGATCTTTTTTAACATAAATTTTATCGTTATGAGCATAAGCCGTCATCCAACCGTTACTGTGCCGAATTAAAATTAAATTTCCGTATCCTTTTAACTGATTACCGGCGTATCCGATTGTGCCGGCATCTGCCGCAACAACAGGAGTTCCTTTTTTTGCGGCAATATTTATACCATCATTTTGCATAGATTTTTGGGATGACCCGAATGAAGAAATAATTTTTCCTTTTACCGGCCACATAAATCGTTTTTTTGATTGTGAACGGGGTACATTTGCCGTTTTTGTGATTGAAACAGTTCTCTTTTTCTGTTGAATCACTTTTTTCTGTTTTGTTTGAACTTTATTTTGAGTTATCGCCTTCTTTTTACCGCTATTGATGTTGTTAACAGGTTGAGTTGTATTGTTGACTTTTAAAATTTGCCCAACACTTAGTGTATAAGGTTCACTTAAATTATTCATACGAGATAAGGCACTAATGTTCATATCGTATTTTCGTGAAATACTATATAACGTATCCCCTTTTTGAACGGTGTGTGTCTGTGCCTGTGGAATACGTAATTTTTGTCCAATATATAAGTTGTATGGGGCTTTTAAATTATTTTCTTCAATTAAATCTCTTAATGAAATATCATTTTTACGAGCCAATGCGTATAGTGTATCTCCTTTATGAACATATAAGTATGTTCCGTCAGAATGATATGAAGGAGATAGTAAAATACTGCTACATCCCGATAAAAACAAGAAAAATAAAACAAAAAAATACTTTAAACGGTACATATTTTTGTCATACCTTGTTTTATGAAAAAAATCAAGCTTTTTCATACTTTACAATGTTTAAAAAAAGACACCGTTTAAAAGTGTCTTTTTTCTGAATAAATATATTTTTCTTTTTATTGATTTGATTCGATAACCATTTGTTCAAATTTTTCTCCGATTAATGCTCCCGGATTAGATTTTCCGTTTACAATTAAATACGGAACTCCTATAATTTTTAATTCTTCGGATAATTTTTTGTTTTCCGTTAATTGATTTCGAATTTCCATACTGTTTGCATCGCTTTCTAATTGATGGATGTCCATTCCTAATTTTTTAGCAATTTGCAATAATTTTGATTTATCCAACTTACCGGATGCATTTATCACTTCTTCATGCATTTGTGTAAGTTTTCCTTGTTTTTTCGAAGCCATTACAAAACGGGAGATAATGGCACTGCTTTCTCCAAAAATCGGAGTATCAATTAAAACCAATCGGACATTTGGAATTGTTCCCTCTTTAAATGCTTTTTGGAATGCTTGGCTTGTTCTTTTGCACCATCCGCAATTATAATCAAAAAACTTAACGATGATGTATGAGCCATTCGGATTGCCTAAAGAATAAACTGTTTTTCTTTCAAGAATTTGTGCAACAATTTCTTCGTTTGGCCGTCCATTTGTTTTTGGTGTTGGTTTGGGATGCTGTGATTCTGCAATTTCTCGTTCAATTTCGGCACGAATTTCGCGTTTAATTTGTTCTTTTTCTTTTATTTCCTGTTCATGTTTTTTATGTGATGGTTTTTCTTGTTCAGAGACATCATGGAAATTATAATAATTGTCTGAAGGTGTTGTTGTGCTGTTTATTTTATTCAACAACACAAAATAAATCACAATAGAACCAATTAAACAGCCAAAAATAAAGACAGATATTATTTTAATCAAATCATTCGCTTGTTGAAGATTGTTTGTGTTCGAAATATTTGAAGCAACATTATTAATTGTTTCAGTTTTAATTTTTTGATTGTCTTGTTGCGGTTTTGTTGTTTTTCGTTGCACAACTACTGTGTCATTTTTGTTATTTCGTATAACACTTGTTGTTTTTTTTTCACTCATTGCAGTCTCCTAACAGTTAAACAAATTAAGTTCACTTTATATCCCTTTTCAATGGAAATCAACATAATCGTGTATTTTTTATAAAAAAAAGAGTTATCGGGCAGATAACTCTTTTTTGTAAGGTATATTCATTAAAATTTATATTGTACCCCAAAACTGACTAAATCTGCATCGGCAGAATATTTCAGATTTGCCGAAGAAGCTTTTTCTGCGCCACCTA
>JAFZGR010000095.1 GCA_017555325.1 Alphaproteobacteria bacterium
AAAATACACCTCAATTTAAGGCACCGATGCGGTTTTATTGATAAAAAAGAATCCGTCTGTTGTCGGATTCTTTTTTGCAGAAGATATAGACGAATTAATCAACAACTACAATCAGTTCATCAATAATCAATTCATTTGTTTTGGGGTCAATTGTGTAAATGATTTCTACAAATTCATCTTCTTCAACCATCCGTTTGCGTTCTTTGTGCTGGTGGTCTTTTTTGATTTTTTTCTTTACATAGTAATCTGTTTGGTCATTTGTTTTTAATGTTGTTGGGGTGTTGCTGTTTTCCGGTTGAACCTGAATCATATTGTTTTCTTTGGAAACAATTTTACCGGACATTGTTTCTGCATGAGATAAAGAAGCTGTAAAAGCAACACCGAGTAATAAAGCTGGAATTAAAAATTTTTTCATGTTTTTCTCCTTAAAAATATGTTGAACAAAAACTTTGGGAACGTTTGAATATTCCTACTTTACCGATATAAGCGCTTAAAACAATGTTTTCAATCTATCTGAAAGGGTGTGGCTTGAAGATATAGACTCATGCATATCGGTTATTGATTTTTAAATGCTTTCGCCTATATCAAACAAGAGATTGCAAGCATGCAGTTTCGTGTGAAATGTATTTATGTAAAGGAGAAAAATATGACTGTAGGAACAAGATATCCGACACTTGCTTTTTATACGGGAGGTGCCGGTCAGGCTGATGACGGTATTCCGCCACAACCTTTTGAAACATTTTGTTATGATTCGGCTTTGTTAGAAGCTAAAATTCAGGATTTTAACGTTGTCCCATATACATCTGTTTTGCCACCGGAGTTATTTGGAAATATTGTGCCGGTAGATGAGGTTGCTCATACGTTTAAACATGGGGCCGTATTGGAAGTAATTATGGCTGGAAATGGCGCTCGTCGAGAAGAACACAAAGCCATTGCAACCGGTGTCGGTATTGTTTGGGGCAAAGATAAAAACAATAATTTTATTGGTGGATGGGCTGCTGAATATGTAGAATATTTTGATACATTCATCGATGATGAAATTGCACAGGCACACGCTCAAATGTGGCTTAAAAAATCATTGACACATGAATTGGATATCCGTGGTGTAGAACAACACAGTGATTTTCAATTCTTCCATAATTATATAAACATTACACAAGCTTTTGGTTATTCATTAACGGCTTTGGGCTTTTTAAATTTTGAATATGCTCCGGCTGTTGAATTTAAAAAGTAATCAGTGAAAGGATAGACGTCCTAGGAAAAGTCTATCCTTTTTTTATAAGGAGTTTATAATGTCAAAACGTATTAAATCAACCCCGATGAACGTCGTTTCGGATGGCACATTGGGTATTTTTGGCTTGGCGGGTATTGTGGTCAGTTCCATGATTGGAGGTGGTATTTTTTCATTGCCTCAAAATATGGCGCAAAGTGCAGCGGTCGGTGCTGTTATTTTGGCATGGCTTATTACCGGTTTTGGTATGTATTTTATTGCCAATACTTTTCGGATTTTGTCAAATGCTCGACCTGATTTAACAAATGGTATTTATTTATATGCAAAATCCGGTTTCGGAAATTATATGGGCTTTAATATCGGTTGGAGTTATTGGCTTTGTCAAATTTGCGGAAATGTCGGATATGCTGTTATTACAATGGATGCGTTAAATTATTTTTTTCCCGGTGTTTTTACAGGGGGTAATAATTTGTACTCTATTATTGGTGGCTCTGTTCTTATTTGGTTTTTTTACTTCTTGGTTTTGAGAGGGGTTAAACAGGCAACTTTAATTAACTTGATTGTGACAATCGCTAAAATTGTTCCGTTGGTCTTGTTTATTATCATTGTTGGTATTGTGTTTAATTTTGATCGATTCGATTTTGATTTTTGGGGAAAAGCCAATTTTTCAAAATTAGGAGATATTCATACGCAAGTTAAGAATACGATGCTTGTTACGCTATGGGCATTCATCGGTATTGAAGGAGCTGTCGTGTTGTCTGGTCGGGCAAAAACACAGTCAGATGTTGGTAAAGCAACTTTAATTGGATATTTAGGTTGTTTGGCAATTTATGTATTGTTATCAATTTTGCCGTTTGGTTTGATGAGTCAGGAGCAGTTGGCTAGCGTTCCCAATCCTTCAACGGCAGGTGTTTTGGAAAGTATTGTCGGATCATGGGGCGCATGGTTGATGAATATCGGTTTGTTAATTGCCATTTTGGCTAGTTGGCTTTCCTGGACGATGATTGTTGCCGAAATGCCGTATGCGATGGCTAAAAGCGGGGCATTTCCGAAGTTTTTTCAAAAAGAAAACAAAGAAGGCTCTCCATCTGTTTCTCTTTTAATTACCAGTGGATTAATGCAGTTAGCGATGTTGTTGGTGTATTTTGCCGGTAATGCATGGAACACCATGTTATCTATTACAGGAGTCATGGTTTTGCCTGCTTATTTTATGTCTTGTTTATATTTGTGGAAAATCTGCGAAGACAATGATTTTCCGACAAATACAGGAATTAGTCGATTTAGTGCATTAATAACGGGCATATTGGGAACGATTTATGCTGTTTGGCTTATGTATGCCGCCGGATTAAGTTATTTATTAATGGCCGTTGTCTTTATTGCTTTGGGGATCCCGTTTTATATGTGGTCCCGAAGAGAGCAGAGGATAAAAATAAATTCGACTATAAAGGGAAAAGTGACAGAACCGATTTTCAGTGAGCCGGAAAAAGCACTTTGTATTGCAATAATTGTGATTGCATTGGTTGCAATTTATGCTTTTGTCAGAGGGCTTATTTCATTGTAAGACATTAAATAAAAACAAATTAAACCCATCGTGAAAACGATGGGTTTTGTGAATGAAATATTGTATTTATTGTTTTTCAATGCGATCAACATCAATTTCTGTTTTTCTATTCCATTCTTTATCTACTTCACCTGAAATGACTACCGTGTCAGCCGGTGTGATGGTTTGTCCTTTCCATGTTTTATCATCAATTTCTATTTTAACGCTTCCTGTTGAATCTTTAAACAAATATTTTTCGTCCCCAAGGCTTTTTTCAATGGTACCTTTAATACGAACATGTGAATCATCTTTCATATTTAAAGCATCTTGAACGGTTGTTAAATCAATTTCCGGACCTTTAAATCCGCCACCCATATTGTGATGAGATGCTTGTGCGATTCCAGCTGTTAAAGTTAAAACGGCAAGTGTTGTATAAATAAATGTTTTTTTCATAAAACCTCCTCATAAATTAATATATTACTTAATAAAGATAAGTAGATAAATTAAAAATAGCAACATAAAAAGGAAATTTAGAACAAAAAAAGATAGACAAATAAGAATAAGAATCAATGAATTAGATATTAAAAAAAACAATAAAAATTAAATAAATCAATGAAAACACATTTTTTTATTGTCAAAAGTTTTTTTCTGTGATATAGTTAATAATAAATTAACAATTTTTTATTGAGGAGGATAAAATGGCAAATGAAACATTAGCAGCAGCACAGCAACAGATTGCAACAGGAGCTACACAGGGAAGGGTACCTGCACAAGAAGCGGCCAAACCGGCAGTTTTTATTCCGGATTTAACACCCGAACAGGCTGCAAGTATCCCAGGTGCTTTAGTTGCAAATAGTGCAAAACATCAGGGATTGACAAAAGCTTATCCGTCAAGAGATCGGCAACATGCTTATGCTCGGATGCGTAAAGCTGCGACTCAATCTGGTGGTAAATATCCTCAAATGACTGGTCCGGATGGTAAACCGATGGATGTAGAAGCTTACATTACATTAATTGAAGGTGCAAATGCAAAAGTAGAAGTTGAAGTATATACTACTGAATTAACTGAAAATGATACATTAGTATATGTTATCTCTGATAAAGAAGGTAATGAATTAGGTAGAGTTTCATCTAAAGAAAAAGTTGCTACT
>JAFZGR010000014.1 GCA_017555325.1 Alphaproteobacteria bacterium
AAAAAAAGGTACCTTTTATTACACTCATTAATATGCAACAAGACTTATGGAGAAAATATGAAAAAATACAAGAACGCACAATCCGGACGAAGTATGGTAGAAATTCTAGGGGTTTTAGCCATTATCGGTATTTTATCTGTCTGCGGGATATTAGGATATCGCTATGCGATGAAAAAATATACCGCTAATTTATTAATCCAAGAAGCGCATATCGCTTATGCTAATGCACAAGGGGTTAACGAGGCAGAAACCAATTGGACTCCGATTGATTTTACCCCCAAATGCGGATACAATATGTTTACCGCCAAAGATGAAGACGGCGATACCTTTGTTCTTGTTCAAGACATTGACAATGAAATGTGTCAACTGATTATGCAACTGGGCAACAATGAACAATTATCCTTTTATCAAGAAATTGAACACGAAGAAACAACAGTCGGTCCTGTCACAAGTTGTACACCGGAACCAATGGATATTATTTTTGCCTTTAACGGCACACGAGCCCCCGGTAAAGATTGTGAAACAAACGAAGAATGTGTTGAATCGGAAGGCGGATATTGCAATGCCGATACGGGGACTTGTTATGAATGTCCAGAAGGAAAAGAACCCAACGAATCCCGCACATTTTGCAATCCGATTTGTGATGCTGAAAATGACACCGAATGTTGGTCCGGAGAACGACGTTGGTGCTGTGGCGGGAATACGATTTGCGGACAAAATGTTGATGAATGTCCCGAATCGGATGGTTTTTGCAAATACAGCTTTGAAAATGCCGAAATGAAAGGAAAAGCCGGCTGTTCCTATCGGATATCCGATGAAACAATGACGTTAAGTACAAATTGTTCTTATGAAGTTTCGGGTGAAACAATGGGTATGCATACAAATTGT
Source organism: Alphaproteobacteria bacterium (assembly GCA_017555325.1). Taxonomy (GTDB): domain Bacteria; phylum Pseudomonadota; class Alphaproteobacteria; order CAAHEQ01; family UBA3637; genus RGIG4140. Next base: position 889 of record JAFZGR010000014.1, read on the forward strand.
GCTTTTACTGTTTCATCAGATACAATGACATTGACTACAAATTGCTCTTATACAAACGGATTGGCATCAGACGGAGAAACACTTAATATGACTATCGGAACTGCTTGCCCCAGTGGACAATATTGTTATTTATCATTTAAAACGTCAGATTGCAGTTCCAGCGTGTCTGCAACGGGGGCAGAGACCATTTATGGGGTTTGTACCGATATGAACAATAAAAACGCTTCCTGTGCCGTTCAAAAGGCTTCTGAGGGGGATATGGTGACACAATCTACCGGATGTCCTAGCGGACAATATTGCTATCTGTCATTTAAAAACAATTCTTGTACATCTTCTGCCGGAGCAAACCACACAGGAACGCTTTATGGTGTTTGTGCTGATATGAACACTAAAAATCCGTCTTGTTCAACGGATATGCCATCTGCCGGAGAAATGGTCAAAGAAAGCAAAGGCTGTCCAAACGGACAATATTGCTATCTGTCATTTAAAAACAATCCATGTACCTCTACCGCCGATGCAAAACATACGGGAACACTTCACGGGGTATGTGCCTTTATGGATAACAAAAATCCATCCTGCTCTCTTAATTTACCCGATGCACAAGAAATGGTACAATCCATATCCGATTGTCCCAAAGGTCAATATTGTTATCTGTCATTCACAACAGAAACATGTACCGGAGCAGCCGGTGCTAATTATACGGGTATTATTTACGGGGCTTGTGCCGATATGAATAATAAAAATCCGTCTTGTGAAATGGAAATGCCTGATTTGGAAAAAATGTTATCCGTTCAAACAGATTGCCCTCGAAAACAATATTGTTATATGAACTTTAAATCAAAAGGCTGTACCGATACGGTTGATGCCAAAGGCAGTAATCCGTTGTGGGGCGTTTGTTTGGATATGTACTTTAACTTAAATGATTTGGGCGAATGCCCTGTTGTGGAGTAAACCATTTTATGACACGCAGTGATAAATTACCGATATACATAGCAACGTATCAACTGATACGGGATATACATCAGTACACGACAAAATTTTCACGGGAACATAAATATACATTGGGGAACACGCTTAACGAAAGTGCCTTGGAACTATGTGCCATAATATCACGAGCAAACCACAGCGAAGACAAATCGGAACACATCAACACCTTTATGTTTCAACTGGAAAAGACACGGGTTTGCCTAAGACTATGTGCAGATTTAAACTTAATCAGTTGTCGGGCACAAGCCTATTTGGCACAAACAATGGAATCAATTACCTCCCAAGCAAGTGCTTGGTACAAAGCGGAAAGGAGAAAGCAACAGTTAAAAACAAGTGCCGGAATCAAGGAGAATGAATAAATCGTTACCTTGAGCGAGCAAGTGTTTTATTTTAAAAGGGTCAATCACCGAACATTTGTTTGGTATATAAAACAGTGTTGACTACCCGTGGAGGCGGTAATCCTCCAACTTTATAGCGGTGCAGCTCCGCCTATAACGTTAATCTCAATAATGGTAATGTGAACACAAACACACGAACCAACAACAACAACGCCTTATGTTTATAACCCCGCCTTTAAAATAAAAAAGTCACTATGGAACAACTTACTTTTTATCACTTATTATCGGATATTACTTTGGAAGAAGTGTTTCAAGCCTATTTTGATTGCAGAAGACATAAACGTCACAGCATGGCAGCATTAAAGTTTGAAGCAAACTATGAGCAAAATCTGATTAACTTATGGCAAGACATCACGGCACATACATATCATATTGCCCCGTCCAATGCCTTTATTGTCAGGCATCCTGTCCTGAGAGAAGTTTTTGCGGCAAACTTTCGGGACAGGATAGTTCATCATTTGATTATCGGCAAACTGCTTCGATTGTTTGAAAATGTTTTTTACGAACATTCTTACAGTTGTCGGGCCGGAAAAGGAACATTGTTTGGCATTCGTTCCATTTATGAAATGCTACAAGAATGCTCTCGACATTTTACACAGGATTGTTTTGTATTGCGATTGGATATTCAGGGATTTTTCTTTCACATTGATAAAACCATTTTGTTCAATAAAATCCAAACACTGATTAATACCCATTATCATCACACAAACAAAGAACAAATTTTATATCTTTTGAAAGAAATATTATCGGATAACCCTATTCGTCATTGCAATTATCAAACGCCGATAGAAAATTGGGCGGAATTACCGCAATCAAAAAGTTTGTTTTTTGCCGATACAAATTGCGGATTGCCTATCGGCAACTTAACCAGTCAGATTTTTGCCAATTTTTATTTGAACGATTTTGATTATTATGCCACCTCATTAGATGCGAATTTGTTTTATGCCCGTTATGTTGATGACTTGATTTTTATTCATCCGGATAAAAATTTTTTACATCAAGTCAAGCAACAAATTACCGACTATTTAAAATCCGAATTGCATTTAACCGTTCATCCGAAAAAAGTATCATTGCAACATTATGCCAAAGGATTTTCTTTTACCGGAGCCTATATTTTGCCCAACCGCATCTACCCGTCAAAGCGATTGCAAAAAACGTTTTACCAAAGAATAGAACGTTTAAATCGGGAATGGAAACAACAACTGTCACCTAAAAGCAAAACAATATTAATTGAAAAAACACGCTCAACACTTAATTCTTATTTTGGCATTTTGCGTCATTTTAATTGTTAGCGAGTTAAATTAAAGGCATGGAATATGCTTTGTTCCGAAATTCGGGAAGTATTTTCGGCAGATATGAACTTTACAAAAGTTTCCGTTGACCCTATCCTGAATAACAAGCTGAAACTCAAAAAACAACAACGCTTAACTTCTTTTGCTCGTCCCGATATCAAAAGAAAAAATCGACACAATAAAAAAAATATCTGTCACACTGCAAATAAATATTGATTCTTTTTACCTTTGCCGTATTTTTTAATTTTCCGTCAATCTGAATTTATTTCAGGGTAACGAAAAACGAAAAAAACACAAACAAAGGCAGATTTCGGACAAAATGACGATAAATCTTTACACTTGCCGTCATACCGGACCCCGATCCGGTATCTCGGGAAAACGTGGCAGGAACGATGTGCTATTATTGTAACGCGACCCCGTGTCGGAGCACGGGGTGACGGTGGAAATAACAACAGCACAGGGTAACAGTGAGAGTGAAAAGGCACAGTGTAACAGTGAGAGTGAAAAGGCACAGGGTAAAATAGTGGTAACAATTATATTAAATATTGCAAAAATAATATAGTTGACAATAATCTACTAATATAGGTATAAAATAAGAAAAGGAAAATATGATGAAGCAAGGATATGTTTATATTATGACGAATAATAAAAATACTACTTTTTATGTAGGTGTGACAAATGACATTATTCGGAGGGTATGGGAACATAAAAACAATTTAGTAGATGGATTTACAAAGCGATATAATTTACATAAACTTGTCTATATGGAAGAAACGCCGTTATTATCGGATGCGATAACACGAGAGAAACAATTAAAAAATTGGAAACGAGAGTGGAAAATAAATTTAATTCAAACAATAAATCCAAATTTTGATGATTTATATGAACTTAATTTTTCTAAACAAGATTGGGATATATAGAGTTTTATAATTGATTGTTATACCGTCATCCTGAATTCATTTCAGGATCTCGTTACGATAATGGCACATCATCCGTGCCACATTTTCCTCAGATGCTGAAACAAGTTCAGCATGACAATGTAGAGAAAAGCATCCCTCCGGCTCCCCCTTTTTTTTCGTCACTCCGTGCCCCGACACGGAGTCTCGTCACGATAATGGCTCATCATTCCTGCCACTTCTTCCCGAGATGCCGGACTGAATCCGGCATGACGTAAATGTAAAGATTTATCCCCCCCGTTGCGAATCTGAAACAAGTTCAGCATGACAATGTAGAGAAAAGCATCCCTCCGGCTCCCCCTTTTTTTTCGTCACTCAGTGCCCCGACACGGAGTCTCGTCACG
>JAFZGR010000096.1 GCA_017555325.1 Alphaproteobacteria bacterium
AAATGATTTATCTATTAATCCGGGATATTATTTAGGTTATGGATTAGGATATATTAATTCAGACATCCAAAACCCAAATGGATATATTAACAGTTTTAAAAATATTATTAATTATAACAACCAATATGAACCAATGAATGTAAATGACAAATACAAACATGCTATGATAAATTGTTTGATGGCACAACATGGTAGTAAATCAGAAAAAGTTTCGCAAATATTATCTGGACTTAAAGAAAGTTATGATGTATTATTTAATGAAAACACATCACAAGCAAGTGATGCTGATATGGAGGCTAATATTTATGGAAGAAACATTGGACGAACATATCCACAAGGAAATTGTCATGACCTCATCAGTCAAAAGTACAATCCATAAGAATATTCTATTGTTTTTTACTATTTTATTTAGTTTTGTTCTTATGTTTTTTGCACTCATTGGAACAATCACTTTTGCAATTGGATTATATTTAAAAAATTTAGATGATAATTGTATGAATACATGTATGAATGAATGGCATTATTCACAAGACGTATGTCGGCAAAAATATTGCAGTTGATTAAACAATTAACCATATAAAAACGGTTACATGTTGTAACCATTTTTAATGTTTTTAACTCAATTCAAAACGCTTGCTCCTTTATTGGAATTTAAAACAGCATAATCAAATACCGTTAATGTGGATTTGCTTCGTTATCTAATAAGTATGACGTCAATATCTTCTATTGTTTTTTACCATTCATTGTTATTGTGTCAACACACAAACATCATCCACAACAGAACGGATACGACAATTGGTACAAGATTTTTTATCTGCACCTAAAAAGACCGGTATGTTTTCTCTCGTATCACACCGATAAGAATAATCTTCAACAATAAAACGATTGACAGTTGCACAATTGTCACTATATGCACGATGTTTTTCATGCATTCCGACATAAATTTTTTCAACAACAGTACAATTAGTACATTTTATACCACTGTTTGATATCAACTGCGAACCTGTTTGACAAAAATCAGGTCCATAACAAACATTACCGGAAACATAATATCCATCCCCACAGGCTTTACAATATTCCATACTATATGCCGTTTCACCGGTAAAAAAAGGCTGTTGACAACTAATGCAGCTAGTCAAATTATCTGAAAGATTATAAGGATAAGTACTTCCTTTAACACAATTGTTAATCCGACAATATCTAATCTGACCATTATTAGAAGTAACATATCCTCGTTTATCGCCACACTTATCGCATTCCTCTTCGGTACTGATAAATCCTCTCTCATCCGAACAAGAATAGCAATCGCCATTTGATAATCGTACATGTGTATCCATCGGACAATCTTGCATTATTTTCTCCTTTTATAAACTTACATTCATAAAATGAGTATAAAAAAAGGACCTTTTTTTCCGCTTCGAATCAGAAGAATCGGATTTTTGCAAAAATGAAAGATTATTGTTTGAGTTGAATAATTTATCTAATATCAAAAAAATGCTAAAAAGTGAAAAAAAGTGTTGCAATTATACGTACCTTTTTTTACGGACAAAAATACAAAAGACCAAAAAATCCCCCCCGTTATTCATCTAACAGGGGGGGGGAGATTATTTCACTTACCTATTCACAAACTTCTTTGTCATTAACAAGTTTACAAGTTTGAATAACTTTTCCGGTACCATCAAATGTTTGAGAAATCTGTTTTTTGCCATCTTCAAAAACGGTTCGTCTTAACAAAATGCCATTTTTATCAAATGTTTGTGATAATCCATGCGGTTTGCCGTTCCAAAACTCATATTCTTCGGATACAACATTATTGGCACTAAAAACTCGATATGTGCCGGAAATCGGCTGTTTCGTTTCTTTATCATAAACCAATCCATCTTGACGATAGGTATTTTGAGGTGTATGTATCATTGTTTTTGAATTTAATTCAACAATTTGTTCAGTTGTCAAAGGAACTTCTTTGCCGTCTTGTACAAGAATACCACTGATAACTTGTCCGTCATTATAAATTCTTTTTTGTGACAATGTTCCATCTTCATTGAAATTAACACTTTCGCCATTGAGTCTATTTTTAACAAAATGCATCTCAAACTGAGGGTTGCCATTCGGATAAAATGTTTTAGAGACACCTTCACGTTCATTATTAACAAAATGACTAACAGAGCGAATTGTTCCATCAGCATAATATTCTTTTGCCTCACCATTTAATAAATTATTTTTATAAAGTGATTTGGATTTTATTTTTCCGGAATCATAATAATTGATTCGGGGACCATTCAATAAATCATCCTGATAAATTTCTGTTAAATACAGTTTTCCGTTTGGATAATATGCTGTAAATTGTCCGTTTAATTTGTTATTTTTATAGGTTGCTTCAGCAATTAAACGTCCGTTTTCATCATACTTTTTAAATGCCCCATCTTTAATGTTGTTTTTGAATACGATTGTATGTTCGGTCACTCCATTTTCGAAAAATCCGATAGATTCACCATTTAAAACTCCGTTTTCAAAGGTACTGGCGGCTCGTTTTGCTCCACTTGGAAAGGTTCGAATCAATGTTCCTGTTAAGGGTTGTTGTGTCTCTTTTAAATAAAAAATTTCTCCTTTTTTTTCAACAGCCGATGCCGAATAATCTACTGCAAGTGCAATTGAACTGAAACAAGTACTTGCAAATAAAGCAAGAGACAGAAGAACGTTGTTTTTCATTATGTGCCCTTTCCTTTTGTTAAAATAATCAGATGAATTTTATCGTATTCTTTTTTTTATAGCTTTTCAAGTAGAAAATGTAACACATCTCTATTTTGTTAAAAACACCCAAAACCAAAAATAAATTGTTTATACAAATCCTATTTTAATCAATATTATTTTCACATTGTTGGCGAAATTTGTTTAAAATATAGACCCGTAAAGCACTGGATAAATTGCTTGTTCGGGTATTATCTATCTGGATAATTAATTTGCGAACGGATGTATTTTTTTGTTGGGCAATCTGTTGTAATGCCTGCCAAAATTCTGGTTCTAAAGAAATGCTGGTTCTGTGTCCGGTAAGCTGAATGGATTTTTTTTGCATATACAACCTATTTCTTCCTTAACTTTCTGATTTCATCAATACTGATAATTTTGGCACAATGTGCGGATGACGATTCAGATACTTCCGGCTTCTTCTCAGGAATTAATGTCAATCCGAACTGATGATTGGGATCAGCAAATGCTTTTAAGGCAATAAACGGAATACAAACGGTTGACAGAACACCACCAAAAGATACATCTGCTTGGATATCCGTATCTGTCACGATTAAATTTTCAAATTGATTTTCAAAAACAAGTGTAATTTCTTCCGGATATTTTACCCGCACAAATTCGGGTAAAACAACGTCCGGTCGATTGGTTTCAAAAGTCAGATAGTATGCACAGTTTTGTTGTAATCCGTTTTGGGCTACGTCTGTTAAAATATCATGAACCGTTGTGCGAAATGCTTTTTGTAAATAGGGTGTATAATCCATAATAATATCTCCATATATTTTTCGAATTTATTATACTCATTTTTATTTGTTTTTCAAGGAAAAATTATTGTTTTTTAAACATATATATGTATGAAAATAAAAAAAATACTTTATTTTTATCTAAACAAAAACACTGTTTCAGATAAAAAAAGACAGGGTATCCTGTTGCTGGGAACCCTGCAAACCCCACCGCCCCGCTCAATATGGAGACGGAATTAATGGCCAGAAGCTACTCAAATTAAGCAGCTAAAGCGGCCGGAGCAAAATTATCATTTGCGTTTATATTTTCAGCCCGATAACGGTGGTACAATACCGGATACAAGAGAAAGCCTTTATTATGCGTGTCGATCCTATTTCACCCCCATTAGCTTATTTGGTGGAGGTGTCGGGTACCGCCCCCGAGTCCACAGACATCTATTCTGCTTTTCGTTTAGCATCATAGCCGATTAATATCGGCAAATATTATTATAACAATATTTTATTTGAAAAACAAGTTTTATATGCGATTAATGTATAGAAAAATTAATCAACATCTGGCAATAACAGTAAAATAAGTTGATT
>JAFZGR010000097.1 GCA_017555325.1 Alphaproteobacteria bacterium
GGTACGATAGAAGCGAATAGTGTTTCTGGGACAAGTGAAAGTAAAGCAGGTATTAATAATTATGGTACGATAGAAGCGAATAGTGTTTCTGGGACAAGTGAAAGTAAAGCAGGTATTAATAATTATGGTACGATAGAAGCGAATAATGTTTCAGGAACAAGTAAAAGTGAAGTAGGTATTGATAACTATGATACGATAGATGCGAATAGTGTTTCTGGGATAAGTGAAAGTAAAGCAGGTATTGATAATTATGGCACGATAGAAGCGAATAATGTTTCAGGAACAAGTGAAAACGGTAATGGTATTGAGAACACACATATAATTAAGGGACAAAATATTTATTATTGTAAAACAATAAATAATACCGGACAAATCATCGGTTCAATCAGCTGTAATTGTGTGGATAATACACAATGTGCTGGTACCATGCCAACAGTATGTACGGTGCCTACTCCGGTTTTATATTCAAGTAATCAATGTTATAGTTGTGAAGACAGTTTCTTGTTTAAACCATATTGGAATGCAGAAAATGGAAGTTGTCAATCTTGTATAGATAAGAATGAAGCAACACCGTATTGGAATGCTGAAACAGATGAATGTACAGTTTGTCCGGATGATAAACCATATTGGAGTGGAAGCGCCTGTGAATCTGCTTGCCCGTTGGAAAAACCAATCTATAATGCTAATAAAATTTGTTCATCCTGTCCGGTAGAAACGCCATATTGGAATGGGAATACTTGTGTGGAATCGTGTCCAAATGATAATCCGGTACACGGGAATATTTGTGATATTGATGAAACCTCATGTTCATATTTGATGTCACAAGCCGGATATACAGATTTCACGGTCACTGGAAATACAATCACATATAATGGTGAGATGGAAATTAGTTCTGATTTAGATATTTCTGTCTGTAATTTAAATATAAATGGAACATTATATGTTAAATCTGATAAAACAACATTAAAAGCAAATAATATAATTATTAAAAATACGTTTGGTATTTATGGTGTTCGGAATGCAGGTACGATAACTGCGAACAAAATAATAGCCGAGAATCTATTAGGAGCATATGGTATTTGGAATGACGGTACGATAACAGCGACAGAGATTAAGGGTGTTAGTAGAAGCGGTAGAGGTATCAATAATGCTAATTCCAGTGTAATAAAAGCAAACGCAGTCATTGGAATAAGTACAGACGGTACTGGTACTGATAATTGGGGTACAATAGAAGCAAATACTGTTACTGGAAATTCTGAAACTTCTCATGGACTATCTAATTGGGGTGCAATAGACGCAACAACTGTTACTGGAAATTCTGAAACGAGGTGGGGTCTTACAAATTATAATACGATAACGGCAACAACTGTTACCGGAAGTAGTCTGGGCAGTCAGCCTGCGATTTCAAATTTTGAGGAAGCGGTAATAACAGCAGAAAATGTTTACTATTGTAAAAAAATCAGTAATACAGGTAAAATTACGGGAACAATCAGCTGTAATTGTGCTGATTCCACACAATGTAGCGGAACAGCCCCGACACAATGTACAGCACCAACACCGGTCTTATCGGGAGATTTGACAACATGTATCAGTTGTGAAACAGCTGACTCAACAAAGCCATATTATGATGGGAAGATGTGTGTTGCCACTTGTCCAACAGAAACACCGATGTCAGATGCAAATAATATCTGTAAAACATGTGCAGAAGTTGATGGAACAAAACCATATTGGAGTGGTACGGAATGTGTATCTTGTGCAACAATTGATTCGACAACACCGGTATGGGATTCTGAAAATCAAACATGTATTGCTTGTGCTGAAGGAACAGAGTGGAATGGCGAATCATGTGTTAAGATTGATTGTCCAAATAGTACACCTGTATGGAATGGTATGGAATGCGTATCTTGTGCAACCTTTGATTCAACAAAGCCATATTGGGATGCAGAAAATAAAGTTTGTGTTAGCACTTGTTCAAGCGGAAAACGGGATGGTTATATTTGTGTAACAAATTGTCCGATTGACCGTCCGTTTGTAAGTGATGGTGTTTGTGTGGCAGAATGTAGTGGGGCAAAACCGTATCGTAATGGGGTAACTTGTGTTTCAGCATGTCCGAGTGATAAACCGTCACTTGATGCAGATAATGCTTGTAGATCTTGTCCAGCTAGAGCTCCTATATGGGATGGTTCAGCCTGTGTCTCTTGTGCATCTATTGATCCAGATAAGCCGTATTGGTGGGAATCTTGGTCAGGCGAAAAAACAAATGCTTGTATCAGTGAAGACCAGTTGTGTAGTGAAGCTATTTTGGATATGAATGGTATAGGGATAGATGACACAGAATACTATTCATATGATGCCGATACAAATACGCTGACGATTAACAGTAAGAATTATCAAGATGTTTGGGTCTCTGGTGATTTCTCCTCATGTAATCTTGTGGTTAACAACAGAAGTGTAACTCTTGGAAATATAGAAATCAACAGTCTTACGGTAAATAATCCAGAAGGTGAATACGGGGTTAAGTTGTATGAGAATGAGCGTGCAACTATTTATGGTGATTTGGTTGGAACCGGTAAACATTATGGTATTATCAATGAAGGATATGAGTTGGATGTTGGTGGTAAGATTGTTGGAACGGCAACGGATACAACGGGATCAATTTCTGATTCTTTTGCTGGTGGAGGTATTCCTAATGCAGGTGTTATGAATTTCTTAGATGGAACGATATCTGCAACAACGATAACCGGTATTAACCATAGTGCGGATGGATATGGTATTGTTAATAGTTATTATTATGAAGTTGGAACAATAACCGCCAATATAATTTCTTATTGTCAAAATATAGAAAATGCAGGAACGATTGTTGGACAGATTAGGTGTGATTGTTCAGGTACAGAATTGACTTGTGCAGAAAATCCAACAACCACTTGTTATGGGGATACGCCGATCTCTGTTATAATATCTGAGTATGATCCAGATGTAGAGGAATATGTCCCAACGGAAGAATGTATATCTTGTGCAGAATTTAACAGTTCTACGCCTTATTGGGATGATGATGCTCAAATGTGTACAGTATGTCCACCAGATAAGCCGTATATTTATAAAGAACAGATATATAATCCGCCATTTACTATAATTGGAGAAGCAACTTGTACAGCAACGTGTCCGAGTGGAACAACAGCTATTAGAAATGAATGTGTTACAGTAGAAGAATCAGAATGTGCCCAAGCAATGGTAGATGCTGGATTTATTACAGGTTATGATGTTGATGGTACAACGATTAATTATTCGGGAAATATGAATGTTAATAACGATTTATATATTCCGTCTTGTGATTTGAATGTTGAGGGTACTTTAAATATTGATGCAACGGTTGTCGTTAATAATTTAAC
>JAFZGR010000098.1 GCA_017555325.1 Alphaproteobacteria bacterium
AATGTGTCCGGAAAATAGTGGATGCGCCAAAAGCTATGATAACCCCAACTCTTGGATGTGTTGCTTAAAAGACAGTATTGTGAGCGGATTGTGTTGTACCAGTATTGGAGAAAATGGGGAATGTTGCGATTCAAATAATAAATGCTGTCCAAAGGATAAACTGCTTAAAGACAAAGACGGAAACTGTTATTCGTGTGATGAGGAAAAACAAGTCAATATAGAAGGAAAAATAGAAAATTGTGCAATTTGTTCTAATCGGGTAGTATCAGGATCTAAAAAGTATTGTGTATTAAAATGCGGAGAAAGAGGAACAAAAAATGCAGACAAGCCGTTGATGGATAGTGACGGAAAATGCCACACTTGCAATGAAACAGCCCCAGTATATGTAGAAGGCGTTCCTGATAATTGTAGCAAATGTCCTGCCAGATATTTAATGACCCGATATCAAACAAGAAGTTATTGTGTTTTATGTGGCGTTCCCGGAACACCTGTTGCAGATAAAAAATTAATAGATATGAATGGATATTGTTATAGCTGTGATGATTCTAATTCTGTGAATTTAAATGGCATAAGAGAATCTTGTACAACAAAATGTCCTAAACGAACATTAAATAGTAGTGATGCGTGTTATCCCGCTTGCCCAACAGATAAGCCTTTGAGAGGGAGTGATGGAGTTTGTCATGCCTGTGATTATGAATTATCTGTACCATTGAGCGGTGTTTCCGAAGGAAAATGTAAAGAGTTATGTGATAATAGAAAGGTTGAAAACGGACAATGTGTTTTAGAAACATGTCCTTCAACTAAACCATTAATGGATACAAACGGTGGTTGCCATACTTGCGATGAAGCGGAAGGTATTAATGTAAAAGATGTTAATGCTAATTGTGCTAAATGCCCATCTCGATTTGTATTACGTAATTATTGTGCCTTGTGTGGTGTATCTGGAACTTCTGTTGCAGACAAAAAGTTGATGGACCTGAATGGAAAATGTTACAGCTGTGATGAATTAAACTCCGTAAATGTAAATGGTATAAGACATACTTGTACCGAAAAATGCCCTAATAGAATACAGAATGGGGATCAATGTTCAAGAGATTATTGTTCAGAAAATGCCCCACTAGAAGATAATCTGGGTATATGTCATCCATGTAATGAACCCTTACCTGTTGATGTTGCCGGAGATGAAACAAAATGTGGAGCGTGTCTTAATCGATCATTAGAGGGACAGTATTGTATATTAAATTAGAAAAGTATATATTTTTATTAATCTACCGACAAAATCTTAAATACTTTGTCGGTAGTATTTGTATAGATATCCCCCAAAAAAGGTACGTATAATTGCAATGCTTTTTTTCACTTTTTTGCAATTTTTTCATTTTAAATAACTTACTCAACAAAAAACAATTTTGTATTTTTTTGAAAAATTGGATTTTCGCAATTCGAAGCGAGAAAAAAAGGTGCCTTTTTTTATACTTATTACATTAGAGTAATTTTATGTATGAGGAAACAATGCGAAACAAACTGAATGAAATCGGCCGTAGTATGGTAGAAATTATTGGGGTATTGGTGATAATGGGTCTTTTATCGATTGGCGGAATGGCAGGGTACGACTATGCGTATTCCGCTTATCAGGCGAGTC
>JAFZGR010000099.1 GCA_017555325.1 Alphaproteobacteria bacterium
AGACACTTCGTTACCTTTGGCACATAAAGGAGAACGCACTCAATTTGCTTTACAAATGGCATTTGATACAAACAATCAGGAAATTATTCAACTCATTTGGGACAGACATGCCTCACAAGAAGAGTACGAACATACTTTAACACATTTAATCCGAGGTGAAAGAGTAAGTGCTGCACGTCAATTAATAGAAATGGGCAAAAAAAATGGATGGAGACAAACTCAAGAACATTTGAATGAAATTCAGGATAATTATTATCCGACAGTTGATGAATTTTATGCCGAAGAATTAGGACTAACCATCGAAGAGGTAAGAGAAAAACAACGCATAGAGTTCTATCAGGAAATTGAAGCACACATGAATGAGCAGACAGAAGAAAATCAAAACACCCCAATTCAAACAAGTCAAATCCAACAAAAACTGCCCGAACAAAACAAAGACACAACTCAACCCACAACAACAGAACAAAGACGTGCAGAATTAACGGATGATTTGATTATCGCTATAACTCAAGAACCGTTTAATCCTGCTCGTGCCGAACAATTAATTAAACAGGGAGCAGATGTCAATTTTAAAGATGCTATTGGGTATACACCTTTACACCATGCCGCAAGTTTAGGCGCCTCTATGGAAGCATTAGAATTTTTAATCAATGCCGGCGCCAATGTTAATGCCGTTAACAAGCAAGGGGAAACACCGCTCATTACGGCAACAACACATAACAAACGGGATGTTATTCGTTATTTAGCCAATCATCCGGAAACAAATTTAGATTGCAAAGATAACAAAGGCAATACTGCCTTGCATTATTGCGTTAAAACAGCTTATCATGAACATGTTAGCATTATAGCTAGTGCAGGTGCTCGCTCCGACATTGAAAATAATGACAGGCAAACAGCACTTGAAATGGCCAGAGCGATAAGAAGAAGTCATCCAAACATTTTAAATCTTTTAAATCGAGAACCGATTGGAAAAAGACCGGTTAAACCAGCCATACAACAGACATCAGGAGCAACAGCCTTTTTGCAGGAACATGCCTTGCAAATAACGGAAGAAAATGAAGCTATTATTCGACATATACCTGAAAATACAATGGCATAATCATTATAATTTATTAACCGAATAAATTTAAAACCCACACGAGAAGAATAAAATATTCTTCTCGTTTTTTTTATTTTAACAGCCCTCTTAAAAACAAAAATATTCTTTATCTTTTTTCATTGTTATCCACTCCTCCGTTTTACTTCTCTACAAAACGATAAGATTTAAATCCCCTAAAAACAAAAATATTCTTTATCTTTTTTCATTGTTATCCACACCCCTGTTTTACTTCTCTACAAAATGATAAGATTTAAATCCCACCTAAAAAATGTTTTACACCCTCACCACCTTAAACAATTAATCAACTTTTTATTTTTTTTGCAAAATATTGACAAACTTTATTTTGTGTGGTAAACTAAATTCAATTTGTGATACCAAGAGGAATAATATGCTATCTAAAAAATTAAACGACGTCAAAAATGATGTTATTGCCTCACTTCCGTATGTCGGAACAGGATTAGCTTCAACACTTCCGATAAATGCACCGTATTGGGGATTATTAAGCGGAGTTGTCTGTTTAGGATTTTTAACTTCATGTACCTATAATCATTTTAAAAATCGCTATAAACGACGCATGCAATTTTTTCATCTGTTTGATGAAAAAATTAAATTAGAAGAGGAAACATTTCTCATTTCCCCTGATTTAGTTCAAATATTAGGTCTTAACAGTTCAACAATCCCCTGCACCCTTTCAGACGAAGAATATAACAACTTGCAAGAAAATGTATTTGCTTCTTATTTATATTTTATGTCAAGAAATAATCTGGAACATAATATGTTACCATCTCAAAGTGCTTATAAAGCTTTATCTGATGTTATCAAAGAATTATCACCGACCCAAACAGTCACAAAAGCATTTCAAAAACAAGATCAGAAAGCCATGCTCATCTATCATCATCTATCCAATTTGTTTCAGGATATGGACACGATGAATCAAGAAGCTGAATTTATGGAACTCAACAATCAACTATATCACTTTATAACAAATAATCTTAACGAATACAGGTATAACAAATTATTTATTCATCCACGAGACATCAACTTTACAGTCAATCAAAAAGCCCGCCACAACACAAAAAAAACAAAACTGCGGGGTATGTTTTTAGGATCAACCGCTTTAATATTAAGTGCCGGCGGATTATTGCTTTTCGGCGACAAAACCGATGAATCGACATTAAACAAAGTCAAATATTTATCTTTAACAAGCATCGGCACATTAGGTTTATGGCACTATACCCGCAAAAAACACCTTCAACAGGAATTATTCCGATTTGATAACGATTCTTTTTTGCCGGAGACCTTACAATTCCAAAAACAAGAACAACTTAACGATACCATTTGTTTTGTAGAAAACGTCACACGCTTAACACCGGCAACAAAATTACGTTATTATATACAATGTTTCGAATCACAACTGAATTTTATTCGCCAAACAGGCCCTAAAAGCATGGGGGAATTATATGGTAAAATAATCTGGGAAAACCTCAAAAAAACACCTGAAAACATTTACAAAAATGCAGTCATAACCCTTTTAAAACAAGGCGATACTATTGAAGATATCGTCAATTTATACGGTATTGAAAAAACAACCCAAACCCTAATCAGGATATGTTCGGATAAGAGTGTTCCACGCAACAAATTTGCCTCTATTTCTGCCTATTATAACGAACTCAAACAGCGACACGCTTTCTTATCATGCAAATATGAATTTTTTAAACAACAAGAGGAAGATATCGGCATTTCCACATCGGACAGAGCATTTGCAGAGCATTCTCCGACAACATTTACCCTTTCTCGGGATATTATTGTACCCACTGCCATAAAAATACATCCGACGATTAAACAAGCCTTAACACACGGACGAGAATAACACATTTAAATTTCTGTTTATCAGTTAGGAATAATGATATTGTTCAAAATTGAAACATTATAAGTCTTACTATATAGCATGTATTATATGCATAAAAACAAATTGTAAAAGGAGCCCATTATAAGGCTCCTTTTTATTGTTAAACTAACCGACACACGCACATTTACCATTTACATCTGTAGCCATATGTGTATTCGGACAGGTTATTTCCTCACTGCATTTTTTCTCACAATTTGGACCACTATATCCAAAAGAACATGCACATTGACACACACCATCTTTATACACCATTTGTCCGGTTGAATAATATTGATAAGGATCTACTACTCCACCACAAACACCAGCCCCGATATCACATTGAACAGTACAATTACCGTCTGCATCTTTAAAATACCCTGCTTGACATTCACATTTACATGAACCATTCGCATAAACAGCTTGAGCATTTACACCACAAGTTTTTGGACATTCTTGAGAACAATCTTTTCCATAAAAACCGGTATTGCATTTGCATGTACACTCCCCATTGTCAAGACGGGCAGTTCCCCGATTACTACAACTTTCCGCATTACAGGTATTTTCGCATCTTTCTCCGTAAGTAGAAGAATATGGTTGACAACTACATTCACATTCTCCTGTTACTGAATTGTAGAAGGCAACTCCTCCATTCTCACAAGCGCCACAATTTTTATCTTCCGGACAGATACATTTGCCTTCCGTTTCATCATATTTAGCCCGTGAACCATTAGCACATGTATGACACTGTACACATGTTCCTGAACTATTCAAATATGAACCATCATTGCACTTACAGGTACATTTTGACCCATCATAATAGGCCGAACCATAACTGCCACAACTCGGACACACCCCCGAACAATCATCGCCGTAATATTGACGATAAA
>JAFZGR010000100.1 GCA_017555325.1 Alphaproteobacteria bacterium
ATAAAATCATTACAATTGCAAGTGGGGTCACACAAATGAACATTGTTGTATTTACAATAGCTTCAATTATTGCAAGAGGAATGCGTTTTTTCTTAATTGCAGCCCTACTTTGGAAATTTGGTGAACCAATGAAAGTGTATATTGAAAAAAATCTCGGATGGCTTTCAATTGTTTTCTTTTTGCTTTTAATCGGCGGTTTTTTACTTGTTAAATTATTTTAATCTGGTTTTGGTGTTGCTAACGGAAGCTGTTTTTTTGAGTTAAAGGAATATACTTTATCCCGACCGATAATTAAATGGTCATATAACTGAATTCCGCCATTTTCCAAAAACAATCTAACATCTTCCGTCTGGTGTATATCTTCTTGTGATGGTTTTGCTTCTCCATTAGGATGATTGTGTACCATAATAATCCAATGAGCATTTAAATTGAGAGCTCTTTTTAAAATTTCCTGTGGATAAATAGATACGCGATGACGACATCCCTTCTGAAAATCATCTGTTGTAATTAATCTCATTTTTGCATCTAAATAAACTAAATATAAATGTTCTTCATTTTTATACATTAAATTAAATCGACAATAATCAACAATACGATTCCATTCATTTAAAACTGTACTTTTTTTATAATGCGGTTTTAACATTTCAAGACAAACACCATCTATTAATTTAAATAAACCGATAACAGAATCCTTTATCCCTCTAATTTCCATCAATCTTTCCGGTTCTGCTTTTATAATATTTGGTAAATGTACATACTCTCTTAATAATTGTTTTGCTAAAGGTTTTACATCTCTTCGAGGTAACGCGACCATTAATAACATTTCCAACAATTCTGCTTCCGATAAAGATTGAGCCCCTTTTTCCAATAGCTTTTGTCGCATTCGTTGACGATGACCGTAATAATCCGGTTTAGGTTCATTTGTGTTTTTTTGTTTTAATTCTTTTTCTGAAAACAACAAATCATTCATGACTTTAATCCAATATTTTATAAAATAAACATTTTTTGCAAAATACTTACAACTTGTTGATGAATTTGCTCAGGTAAAAAACCTATTTTGCTTTTTAATTGTTTTTTATCTATTGTTTGTATTAAATCTAGGGCAATATAAGCTTTCTTTCCTTTTAATCCAATTCCAATACGAGTTGGAAAATTGCGATAATTCAATGTAATTGGAGCAACAATCACATACGGCAACTCATCATTTAACTCATTTGGTGAAACAATTAAGCAAGGTTTATCATTTATTCCCGTATTCATCATAAAAACATCAAATCGTTTTACCATATCCACTCCTCTTGTGTTTTTAATGTTGCACCACCATTTTCTTTTATTTTTTCACTCCACCCAATTCTTTCTTGATTAACAGCAGTTAACACAACTTTTTTTTGCTCAATACTCAAATTAATATCAGACTGAAAACCACATTCTTTAATAACACTTTTCGGCAAACGGATTCCCATAGAATTACCTATTTTTGTTAACTTAACAAGCATCTAAGCCTCCTTTTTCAACACATCTGCCAAAACCATATATAACCGACCAACATCTGAACCGATTAATACACTCATCAATAATTTACTTTCTTCTCCTTCTTGTGCTTTTTTTGTCATACCTTCAAATTCAGACATATATCGCATTACAGACAATCTAAAATCTTCATTTTTCTTATATAAATCAATAATTTTTTTATTTTGTGCTTCTGTCATCATTTTTGTAATATGCCTCATAAATACAGCTTTATCTCCATCATAATATTTTTTCCAAAGCACATCTTCTGATTTAGGAGTAAAAATATGTGCCATATCAACAGAAAAAGATTGTAATCTATCTAGAATAACAGTTGCATCTTGTAAAAGATCTGCTTGTGATTGATGATGCGCTGTCGGAAAAACATTCGTTGCCTTTTGAATACTTTTTTCCATCGATGCCTCAATAACCTGAACATCTTGCTTAACTAAATTCATTGTTTTTTGAATTTTTTCAGTCATGTTTTCAAAATCAGCATCTATTCCTGCTAATTCATTTAAAACACCACTTGTCACTTGTAACATTCCTTTTGCATTACCACTCAATGAATCTTCTAAAACCCCTAATCTGTTTGTCATTTTTTGTACTTCATTCTCTAATAAAGCACCTTGTTGTTGAAAAACCGATAACACTTTCTCTAAATTACCAAATAAGCGACTGTTGTATTGTGTTGCATCTGTTTCATATTGTTCAATAGTTTTTTCTATATGACAACTGCTTTTTTCCATTTCTTTAACAATCTGTTCTGCCGTTTTTAAGGCTTCATCTGTTCGGTTATTAGCTACTTCTAATGCATGAGCCAAATTTTGAACATCGTTTGTTTGAGTTTGTAAATTACCGGATACTAAATTAATTTTATTCGCGGCTTCTTGTGTCACTTGCGATAATACAGTTGCTTGTTTTAAAAACAACTGTGTTGTTTCTTCAGATTGTTCATTTGCACGTTCGGTCATCTCTGTTAAATTTTGAATATGCCCAGCAATTTCCTGAATAGATGAAATTGTTTTTGTGTCAACGTGTTTAATAATTTTACTTAAATCACCAATCCATTGCTTTAAATCATCCCTGACAATTTGTGTTTCTTTATTTAATTGGGAAAAAACACTTCTGAATTCCTTAATTTGTAAGCGAAGAGCATCAGTTAATGAGCGAGTATAATCAGCCCCTTCCCGTGTCGGATAAACCAATTCATTTAAATAAGATTTTAACTGATTAGCTTCATCTTTTAATTGAGCAGAACGGTCAAAATAAGCTGTTACAAGAAACATCACAATAATCGGTAAAAATAATCCACAAAAATGACCGACAAATTCTGCAGGAGACAAATCATATCGTGTTTCCCACCAACCAGCAGAAACAATATAATCATAAATAAAAGCCAACCAAATAGCTGAAAAAAGACTGGAAACAATAAATCCTTTCTTTTCCCAAAAAGCTTTTACCGGTACTTTTTCTAGATCTGCAAAAACGACTTCTGGTGTATCTGGTGATTTTTGTGAATACATTGTATATCCTCCTTAATACATTTTACGAATATTATTTTTAATAACATACTATTTTTATAAGCATAAAAATACATTTTCGTCAATATATTTTTATTGACACATATAGAAATACATTATTACAAAATAAATACAAAACAATTCACCAATACACGGTTCTGTAATCACACCGTAAAAACAAAATCAACAGGATTTTTAATTTCACACATGCCTGTCAGTTGATTTTTAAACCACGTTACTTGTCTTTTGGCATAATGACGGGTAGATAATTGTATTTGTTGAACCATTTTTTCAAAAGAATTTTTTCCAGATAAATATTCCACAATTTCAGGGACACCAATTGCTTTCACAACACCACCAGTTGCATTAATATTAAGCAGATGACGAACTTCTTCAATAGCACCATTATTAACCATTTGCACTAAACGCTGATTACAATTATGATATAAAATATCTCTTTCCGGATTAACAAAGAAAATATCAAAATTTGCATCTAATAATTTTATTTTTGGTAAATTTTGAAAATAAGATAAAGTTTTACCTGTAGATAATTGAATCTCTAGTGCACGTCTTAATCGTTGTGGATCAATAGCTGAACACTCTTTCACTTGCTTTTTTACATCATCTATTGACATATTTCTAACTGTTTCACGAATAACAGGATCAACG
Source organism: Alphaproteobacteria bacterium (assembly GCA_017555325.1). Lineage (GTDB taxonomy): Bacteria > Pseudomonadota > Alphaproteobacteria > CAAHEQ01 > UBA3637 > RGIG4140. The sequence continues at coordinate 3,702 of JAFZGR010000100.1, forward strand.
TTCGGTATTGGTGATAAACCATTAATCAGTGCGCTAACATACATCCCTGTACCACCAACAAGTATTGGTCTTTCTACTTCTTTTAATTTTTCAACAGCTCTCTTTAACCAATCTGAAACTGAATTTGCTTGATAAGCATCTAAATATCCATATAAAAAATGTGGAATCCCATCCATCTCTGCTTCATCTGGTCTTGCTGATAATATTTTTAAATCTTTGTATATTTGCATTGAATCTGCATTAACAATGCTCCCTTTTATTTTTTTAGCTAAATTGAGTGCCAATCCGGATTTACCGCTTGCAGTCGGACCAACAATAACATAAATTTTTCGTTCCATAAGAATTATCCTTGTTTTTTATAAAAAAAATAGATATGATATACAATATAAAATAAAGGATAACATAATGTTTTATAAAAATCTATTATTATTCGCATGTATTGCATTAAGTGGATGTGGTTTTTCTCCTATGAACAAACTATCTAATCAATTAATGATATCAGAAAAAACAAGCCAAATATCAATAAGTAATATTCCAAATTATGAGGGGTATCTTTTAAAACAACAGTTAGAAGATAACTTAAATCCTCAAAAAACAAGTGTTCAAAAAAAATATATTTTGACCGTTTATTTAAAAGCACCAACATATACCGACCAAAGTATTCAAGGGGATAATTTCGCAAGCCGTGAAACAGCACGTATTCATGCAAAATATCAATTAAAAGAGATAGAAACAGGAGAAATCGTTTTACAAGATACTACATCTGCGACAGGAGCATACAATATTGTAAAAGAACCTTATGCAACAAATGTTGCTAAAAATAAATTAAAAGAAAATTTAATACAAATTATTTCAGATAATATTACAGTGCGGATAATTTCATTCTTTAAAACAAAAGAGGATATTAGTGAAAGCAAAACCGATACAAATTGATGCTCTGGCAAGGCAAATTCAAACACAATATAAAGCAGTACTTATATATGGACCGGATTTTAGTGTTGTTATGGATTGTGCTAATCAAATAAAAAACATTATAATCCCTAATCCAACAGAGTTTTCACTCATAAAAGTATCAAAAAACCAATTAAAAGAAACACCCTCACTTTTAATTGATGAAGCAAACACAATCTCTATTTTGGCTGATAAAAAAATTATATGGTTAAAAGAAGCAGATAACCCGCACATGGAAGCAATTGAAACGTATTTAGAGAATGTAAAAACAGATTCATTTTTACTTTTAACAGCA
>JAFZGR010000101.1 GCA_017555325.1 Alphaproteobacteria bacterium
GTTTTTTCGATTTTATCTAACAAAAAGTTAAGTGTTTTAGTCAGTCCTTTGTTTTCATGAGAAAAAACATGAATGCGTTTATCTTGTTTAGCATATCGTTCCAAAACATCAAGCGTATTATCGGTTGAACCGTCATTACAGCAATAAAAATCCCAATTTTGATGCGTTTGTTTTAAAATCGAATCAATAGTTTCATGTAAAAAATGACCTGTATTGTATGCCGGTGTAATAATGCTGATGTGTGGTTGTTTTTTCATAGAAGAGTCTCCTTTTTTCTGCATTATGCGGTGTTTTACCTTAAATGTCAAGGTGTCTTTTTTTTATGCTTTTTGATTTTTTTCCTTTTTATACCGATTTGATAAAGTGAAACACGCATATATGCCGTTTTTTACCGAAAATACCATTCACGTTTTTGATAAATGTGTGATATAGTGACGGTATAATTGCTCTCGATACATGTTGTAAACAGAGTAATTATAGACATTTTGGTATTATTGAATATTATCCTTTTTTTACTGTGAATGTCGAATAAATTCTCGGCATTCACAACAAAATGCATACATTTTCATAACCTGTTTTTCAGGTGGTAAATTATTTTTTATCAGATAATATCTGTTTTTTTTATCCTATTCTTTATGGATATTTATCGGATAAAAAATTTTCGTTTGCTTTAACGGCAGACGAGTACAGGCGTTTATCTTAAAAATGCCTGTTGTTAGAGTATCTGCTTTATAAAAAAACAATTTTTATCAGGCAGATGAATTTTCATTTTTCGGTTTATTTATTGCTTTTATCAGTCAGACAATTTTTTTTGAACAGGTAAAAGATAACAGATAAACCGATTTTTTTTACGAAAGAATTTAAAAATGGCTAATAATTATTATAATGACGTGTTTACTTCCACATTGGAAGGACGCACAAAAAATTTGGCAAACTGTGTCAGTGATAACAATGCTTTATTAAACAGATTGCGTGATAAAAAGAAAATCCGTCCGGTTACAGGCGGTTCTAAAATTTTGGAAGAATTAGAATACGGACAAGGGGATGCCGTTTGGTATTCTGGTTATGATACCATTACATATTCACCAAAACAATTATTCTCCGCAGCGGAATATCAATTAAAATTATGTGCCGTTCCGGTTGCTGTTTCCGGTGAAGAATTGTTGAAAAACAGCGGTGAAGAAGCTGTTTTTGATTTGTTTGAAAAACGCATTGATAATGCTATGAAAACAATGACAAATCAAATGTCAAAAGCCGTTTACAGTGATGGTACGGGTTCGGGCGGTAAAGAAATCGGCGGATTACGTTTGTTGGTTGCCGATGCCCCTGAAACTGGAACTGTTGGTGGTATTGATCGATCTGCTTCCGGTAATGAATTTTGGCGGAATAAATCTGTTCAAAAGGCATTAACAGCTGAAAATATTGCCTCTGAAATGAATAAAATGTACTTATCTTTAACACGAGGTACAGATAAACCGGACTTAATTGTTGCTGATGATACATTATATTCTTTATACGAACAAACATTATTACCGCAACAACGTTTCACTGATCCGAAAATTGCCGACAGCGGTTTCGCAACCTTAAAATACAAAGGGGCGGATGTTATTTTTGATGGCGGACAAGGCGGTCATTGTCCGACAAACCACATGTATTTCTTAAATACGGATTACTTATATTTGCGTCCGCATAAAGATCGTGACATGAAAGTAATTGAAGGCGATCGTTTGGCTGTTAATCAAGATGCTTTATATAAAATTATCGGTTGGGCTGGCAACTTAACAATGTCCAATGCCTCCTTACAGGGCGTTTTGGTAAACAATGCCTAACTTTTATTCATCAGAAACGCTTTCAGGCGTTTAAAGCTTAAAATGACACCTTGACGAACCTGTTCCGATTTTGGCACTTTTTTAGACCTTGCCATATCGGAACGGGTTTAATTTTTTTTTATTTTCCAAACAATTCAAAGGAGTAGATTATGGATTCTGATTTTATGACATTTCAATCGGTTGTGGCGATTAATCCGACTCATTCTGATGTTTTTGCCCGTTTTTATGATAAATCAGTTAAAACGGACGAAATTAATCCTAAAACAGGTATGCCGATTTTTAAAGATGTTTGTTATGTAGAAATTCGCATCAAAAATAACAATACGGATATTTACAATCAACCGGCAAGTGATGAAAAAATACACCGCTTTCCAGCAGAATACAATCGGTATTTAATGGCAAAAAAACAGGTAGAAAACGGCACCCCATTAGAAAATTTTGCTTTTTTAACGGCAGCACAAACAGATACACTTAAATTTCACGGTATTTTTACGGTGGAAGCATTAGCTGATATCAGCGAACAACAAGCACAAGACTTGGATTTATCGGCAGAACGTCAATCAGCAATTCGCTTTATGAAATCGGCACAAGCAAACTTAACACAAATTGAATGGCAAGGAAGAGTTGATAATTTATTGGCAGAAATTGATGTGTTGAAAGCCGAAATTGATACGCAAAAGACACATATAAACGATTTGGAAAAACAATTATCAAAATTGCAGGCAAAACAGACCGTTAAATCAGTTCGTTCCCGCAAAACAAAACAAATTGATTAATTGAATATATACTTTTACTATACGTTTTTATAATTAAAAATATCAACTTTGTTTAAATTTAACAAGAAAGGAAATAAAAATGTCAGATTTAACAACGTATGATATCTTAAATGATATCAGAAACGGGAAGACGCCGGTCAAAAGACAAAATCCGCAACCGGGGGAAAGCCCATATTATTATATTCAGTCTAACGGAGATAAATCATATCTGCCGATAACGGAAAAGAACATTATTGATGTTAATTCGGCAGATGAACCCAATCCGCTATGGTGTAGTGCGTTTCAAAAGACAACAAACACAGGAAGTAATGAGGTAACACAAACAAGTGTTGCCAATTCTGTTTTATCGGGAACAGTTGATACATCTCAAACGGATGGTTTGGGGAGAAATTCCACACAAACGGATAATTTAGACTTCAATTCTGCTTCATCAACAAATAACACAATGTCTTTGTTTGATACGCCTCAAACAACACCATTCAGTACATCCCAAACAACATCGTTTGGTTCAGCTTCATCCGAAACACTCCCGATGACTCCATTTGAGGCAACACAAACAACACCATTAGGGTCATCCACGTTAGGAACATTTTCATCTGATTCGAGTTCATACGGAATAAATCCGACAAGCTCGACAGTGCCGTTTAATACGAATAATTCATCATTTTCGGAAACGCTCAATCAATATTTTTCATCCAATGTGCCGACTGAACAATCTTATCTTTGCACTGCCCAAACACAGAATACGAGTGTATCTCCTGTTAATATGCAATCTAATATTGTCGATGTCTCTCGTTTTGAACCAAGTACGATGCAAAAAGTATTCAACAGCACACCTGTTAGAGAAGGAATGCTATTTGTACAGGGCGTTGCCAATTCGCCATTAAACGTTGCAAAATATCCGGCACAATGGATGGGAATGGATACACGACCGATAGAACCGCAAACAGCCCATGAACGGGGCTTGGAGGCAATGGGATCCGAAGCTTATACGGCCGCAACAACGACCGTTTTGGGGAATGGATTTGCTGGTGCCGGCGGTTTTGGTAAAACAATTCAAGCAGCAGAAATGGCAAAACGTTCGGGAGATATTGTTAAAGCAAATCAGTTGTATAAACAAGCTCATTTTGTACCAAGAATAGCTAATTATTTATTCACAGGAAATCCGGTTAATCAGGCAATATCGGGCGGATTATTAAATTATGCTTTGGAATATGTTCCGTCATTGAAAACAGATAATGCAGTGGAAGAATTGGGTAGAGATGGTTTATTAAAGCTTTCAAAACATTTTGTAAAACCACTTATTCGTAAAGCTTATATGCTTACAAAATAATATATTATTGACAAATATAGTCTAAAAATATATACTAACATTGTTTCATTTTGAAAAAGGATGCTCCGATGAATGATATTCCCACAATACAAGAGTTGATAAATACCTTAATCATATTGGTATATCTTATTTTAAGTTATGTTATGCCGTATGTTTGTTTGTGGTTTCTTATTAAATTTTGTATGAAGTATTGTCGGATAGGTGTTCATCTCAAAATATGGATTATTCGGATTATTACCTCGGTTTTGTATGCTACTGTTTTATGGTTATTTAAATATGGTTCATATAAATTTGTAATTGGAGCCGGGCTTATTTCTCTTTATCCGCCACTTGTTTTTACTGGATTAAAAGTAACAGCGCTTCCTGTTTTGATTGTTGTTTTTATATTTTGGGGAATTTATTATGTTATAAAAAAACAAATTTATCGCTTAAAAGGTAAACAGATGCCAAAAGAAGAAAATCAGCAGAATGAATGGACCGAAACGGAATATTACAAATATATGTGTTCGGAATTAAA
>JAFZGR010000102.1 GCA_017555325.1 Alphaproteobacteria bacterium
GGGTGTGTTAGCGATTATTGGCATATTATCCATCGTGGGGATAGCGGGGTATCAATATGCAATGGATAAGCATGTTGCCAGTGATATATTGCATGAAGCAAACTTACGAGGACATGATGTAAAGGCGCATTATCAGGAACAGAAATTACCTGATATAACGGTATTAGGGGGATATGGAAAATATACAGCAACAGGAAAACCAATATCGGTATTGCCAAATCCGAGTGATTTTAATTGGGCTGAATATCCGGAAAAGTGCGAATCAGCAGAAGTGTGTCAAGCCTTTGATGTGGCTGTTCGAGGGTTAACACAACGGCAATGTGAAATTATTATGAATAGCGATTGGCGGATGCCGGACAGTACTTTTGTATCCTTGACGGGAAATGATGGTTTAGGAGAAGAAACGGAAGGTTTGGAGAGGGCTTCCCTAGCAGCCGTATTATCGGGACGGGCATCCGGACGAATGAATTCGAACATGTGTGATTTTAGAGATGAAAATGCAGATATAACGATAAAATTTCGTTTCGTGACACCATATATTAATTTTGCGGAAGATACGACAAGTAGTGGCGGTACTTCGGGAACGGTTCCTGATGATGAGGAAGAAGAGCCAACACCGGAAAATCCCAGTTCATCGGATGAAGAAGATGAAGTAGAATGTACGGGTGGAAAAGTGAAAGATGAAGATGGTAATTGTGAATGTCCGGACGGATTGGTAGATTTTAACGGAACCTGTAAAGAAAGTTGTACGGGTGGAAAGAATTTTGACAGTAGCGGAAACTGTGTGTGTCCGGCTAATATGACGGATATTAATGGGATGTGTCATACAAATTGTACAGGTGGACAAGAGTTTGACAGTAACGGCACATGTATCTGTAAGTCGGGTAATTGGAACGGTTTTATGTGCATAGAATGCGATGAAAGCATAGAAAAATGGGATGAAAGCAAGAAAACGTGTGTGTGCTTAAATGGGTTATACGGGTTAAATTGTGATGTGGAATGCCCTAGTCCTCGGGAATGGAATGCAACAAACGGTTGCCATTGTTCAAAAGGAAATTGGAATGGTTCCGATTGTATTGTGTGTGATGATACAACACAAAAGTGGGATGAAAGCAAAAAAACATGTGTGTGTACAACGGGATATTATGGGGATAATTGTGAAATAGAATGTTTCCCACCACGAGAATGGAATGATGGTTCACAATCTTGTGTATGTCCGGAAGGGCATTGGAATGGTCAAAAATGTGTAATTTGTAATGCAGAAACAGAGACATGGGATTATGAAAAACAAGTCTGTATCTGTTCCAATGGTATGTATGGTCCGAATTGTGACATTGTGTGTGAAGACCCTCGTTGGTGGAATGGTACAGAATGTGTTTGTAAAGTCGGAGATTGGAATGGAGAAGAATGTATAACGTGTACGGAGCCGAAAACAGTTTGGAATAAAACAAAACAAGAATGTGAATGTCCGAGTGGAACATACGGAGATAATTGCGAAGAGTGTCCGTCACCACGCTATTGGAATACAACAAATAATGCATGTGAATGTCCGGGGAATGTTAAATATAATGCTGAAAAAAATACATGTCCGGATACGGATGGTAGTTTATCGGAAGGTCTTTGTAGCGAAGATGAAGTTTGGAACGGACAACAATGTGTCACAAGAAGTTGTGTAGAAGATGAAGATTGTCCGGATTATTATTATTGTAATCCTAAAAATAAACGTTGTGAAGCTTTGATTTGTGATAAAATGGGCTTTAAAACAAGAGCGTTTTATTGTAGTTATGTGGATTTTGGCAGTTGGGCCGGTTATACGCCGTGGATGTATGTTAACAGGGGTTATTTTACAGGAAAAGGCGATTGGACACTTGTTTCAGGTTGTCGTAATTCTATTTTGGTTATTCCGCAAGATTATGTGGGCTCACTTTATTTTGGTAATTGTGGAGTCGGCAGAGTAGTTATTGATGATGTTACTTATAGTTTACATGCAACATATTCAATCAGCCTTAAAAAAGGTGTTCATAAAATTTCTTTCTGGACATATCGCAATAAAGGGAGAGAATCGTGTGCCATTACATTCCATGTTAATCCCGGTTGGGATATTTGTATGAATTACATAGCAAATTGTCCGGCCGGACATTATTGTGAGCCGGATGCTTTGGAGCCAATCGATTGTCCGACCGCCCACTATTGTCCGGCAAACAGTTATTTTGGTCCGACAGATTGTCCAAATGGAACATGGAATGATAAAACATTATTGGAAGCTGTTGATGAATGTAAAAATTGTCCGGAACAATATTATTGTCCTGTTGAATCGGTTAAGCCGACATTCTGTCCGGTTGGCACTTATTATCCGTTAACCAAAGCATATCAAGAATCACAATGTATGAGCTGTAATATTAATACGGCAACAACAGGAACTACAAAAGAAGCGTGTCACTTCTGTGATAACAGATATTGGCGAGAAAGTGACGGAGCCTGTATTAACTGTAATTATGTGACATATTATGGTAGTACCAGTCAGGAAGAATGTTTCCGTTGTCCGAAAACATTCTGGCGGGAATATGGTGGTGGATACTGTTTTCATTGTGATACGGCAGATTATTGGTCATATACCTATCGTGATGAATGTGAACGATGTGACAATCGTTTTTGGGTAGAACATGATACGACCAATCATTATGGTTATTGTTATCGTTGTCCGGTAGGAATGGTACGGGATGAAGAAACAGGGATTTGTACGTGTGGGGAAGGACAAATTTACAGTCGCTCATCCAATACATGTGTTGCGTGTGAAGAAAACAGTCATTTCCAATCGACTGAACAGTCAACAGAAACAAGTTGTGAGGTAATTAGATTTTATTCAGATAATCAATATTCATATTTGTGTAGTCGGACAGATCAATATCCTGTGACAACAAAAGAAAACTGTGCATTTTGTGGTGAAAAGAATGTACGGTATTGGAGAAGTTATGATAAATATTGTATTCATTGTAATCATTCATATACTTCTGTAACAACACAAGAAGAATGCCATACATGTGATAA
>JAFZGR010000103.1 GCA_017555325.1 Alphaproteobacteria bacterium
CGGCACTAAATCGTTCCGGTTTTTCCGGTGAAAAGTAACAAGTCAGTACAAAATTGTCAAGAGATACAGGACGAATATAATTTTCAATGTTATACGCTAATAATCTATCTCCGGCAGTGCGGGCAAAAGTGGCCATATCGGTAATAGATTTAAAACGTGAAATTTTTGTATCTATATGTGTCGTTGCCTCAATTTGAGGATGAAGAGATATTGGAGTGTTTTCCCGTGCTGCTGTTGATGTGGCTGGAACAGGGGCTGGAATGATGGCGGCCTGATTAACTATCGGCTGAATTAAGCCGTTTTTTTTTATGTCCTCAATTAATTGAGCGGGGGATGGAAGTTCTGATAAATAAGCCAATCTAATCAAAACCATTTCTAATGCAATTAATGGATTATCTGCTCGTTTTACTTCGTCCAATCCTTTTAAAAGAAGTTGCCAAGCACTTGTTAATGCGCCCATAGAAAGTGATTGAGCCATTTCTTTCCCTCGAATTCGTTCAGCTTCAGGAATTGTAATATCATTTACTAAATCTGGTGTAATTTTAACACGGGTTAACCAATGAGTTAAAGAAAGCATATCTTGGGCAAGAGCCAAAGAATCGGCTCCACTTTTGTATTGCATATCCAGTTTATCCAAAGCATTTTGTATTTTGCCCTGCATTAAATCGTTATATAAATCAAATAATGCTGTTCTGTCGGACAATCCGAGCATTTGTCGGATATCATCTGTTTTAATATTTAAATCGAATTGAGTTATTGCTTGATCCAATAAAGAAAGCGAATCTCGAACAGATCCATCTCCCGCACGAGCGATCAGTTGTAATGCTTCTTTTTCCGCGGTAGCATTTTCTTTTTGGATAATGTTCATTAAATGATTTGTTAGTGTTTCTTCATCTAATCGTTTTAAATCGAATCGTTGACAACGGGATAAGATTGTTACAGGAACTTTACGAATTTCCGTTGTCGCAAAAATGAACTTAATACGTTCTGGGGGCTCTTCCAATGTTTTTAGTAAGGCATTAAATGCTGCTTTTGAGAGCATATGAACTTCGTCAATAATATATATTTTATACCGAGCCGAAACTGGATTATATTTTGCTCCTTCGATAATTTCCCGTACATTATCAACACCTGTGTTACTGGCAGCATCAATTTCAATAACGTCAATATGTGAATCAGTAGCAATTTCACGGCAGTGTTTGCATTGCCCACACGGATTAGGAGTCATTGAACCATTTCCATCTACCCCAATACAATTTAAGCCTTTGGCAATTATACGGGCAGAGGTTGTTTTTCCGATGCCTCGAATTCCTGTTAACATATAAGCGTGAGCCAGTCGGCCGTGATCAATAGCATTTGTAATTGTTTGAACTAAAGCCTCTTGTCCAATCAAATCGGCAAATGTTTGCGGACGATATTTACGTGCCAAAACATGTGATACTGTCATCTTTTTATCCTTTGCCGTTATTGTGACTGAAAAAGAGTGGATTGTCAAGCTGTTTTAGGGCTGAAAATTATTTTTTGTCGTAATATGTGGTGTAAAAAATATCGTGTGAAACACGGGCTTTGCTTAAATATGCTTCTAGTAGAGGTAATGTTGCTAAATAGGAGGAAACGATAAGCTCTTTTTTGTCATCTCGATCTAAAAACACTTCTAATTTTTCAAGACTGGGAACGACGCAAACATTTTTATTTTTGAGTAATGATTCTTTTTCAAATCTTTTTGATACTCGGTAAACAGTACATTTACCAACTTTTGTTAAGGTGTAATTATTTTGACGAATGTATTCTAGGTAATTTGGTATATTGTTTATTTCTGACATAAGTAATCCTGTTGTTGTTTAATATATGATACACGTTTATGCAAAAAATTCAATTAAAATCTGCTAAAATTAAAAAAAACAGATGTTTTTTCTTTTGTATATTCAATGAAAAAGGACCTTGAATTTGGGTTGAAATTTTTGTATAATTTATTTATTTAAACAAAAGGATTAAAATAATGCAAAATTTTATTCGGATTCGTGGGGCTCGTGAACATAATTTGAAAAATATTGATGTTGATATTCCACGTGATAAGTTGGTTGTTATTACGGGATTATCTGGTTCCGGAAAATCATCATTAGCTTTTGATACAATTTATGCAGAGGGTCAACGGCGATATGTGGAAAGTTTATCAGCATATGCTCGGCAATTTTTGGATTTAATGAAAAAACCGGATGTAGACTTAATTGAGGGGTTATCTCCGGCTATATCAATTGAACAAAAAACAACATCAAAAAATCCTCGTTCAACGGTTGGAACTGTAACGGAAATTTATGATTATATGCGTTTATTATGGGCACGGGTTGGTACGCCGTTTTCTCCGGTAACTGGTTTGCCGATTGAAGCACAAACGGTTACACAAATGACTGATGTTGTTTTAAAGTACCCACAAGGTGATAAATTGATGATTTGTGCACCGGTTATACGGGCACGAAAAGGTGAATACAAAAAAGAAATTGTCGAATGGCAGAAGAATGGTTTTTCCCGTGTCAAGATTGATGGGACACTTTATAATATTGAAGATGTACCTGTTTTGGATAAAAATAAAAAACATAATATTTTGGTTGTTGTAGATAGGGTTATCGTTAAAGACGGAATAGAAGCACGTGTTGCCGAATCTTTGGAAAAAGCTTTAAATTTGGCAGATGGTTTAGTTGTGGTGGAAAATTTATCTAATAACACAGAAAAATTATTTTCTTCAAAATTTGCTTGTCCTGTTAGTGGTTTTACAATTGCAGAATTGGAACCTCGTCTGTTCTCGTTTAATAATCCGCAAGGAGCTTGTCCGGAATGTTCGGGATTGGGATTTAAGCAGTACGTTGATCCATTGTTGGTTATTCCGGATCCATCTAAAAGTATTCGACAAGGGGCAATAGCCCCCTGGACATCCGGTGGGGGAGAAATGTTTCATTGGTATGATACAGCTTTGCGTTCTTTAATGCGTTCCATTCATTTTGATATAGATTGTCCTTGGTCGCAATTGCCTGAAAATACAAAACAGACTATTTTGTTTGGAAAAAAAGGTGTTTTTCAGGAGTTTGAAGGTGTTATTCCAAATATGGAACGGCGATATATGGAAACAGATTCGGATTGGATGCGTGAAGAAATTTCAAAATACCAATCTACATCCCCATGTGAAGTTTGTCATGGACAGCGGTTAAAACCAGAAGCCCTTGCTGTTAAAATTGCCGGTAAAACAATTTCGGAGGCAACGCATATCTCTATTGCTAGGGCATTAACGTGGTTTGAGTCTGTGCCGGAATGTTTATCTGTTCAAAAACAAGAGATTGCTCGTCGAATTTTAAAAGAAATTGTTGAACGATTGCGTTTTTTGAATAATGTTGGGTTGGGATATTTAGCTCTTGACAGAATGAGTGGTTCTTTATCTGGTGGAGAAGCACAAAGGATTAGATTGGCTAGTCAAATCGGCTCTGGATTGACGGGGGTTTTGTATGTTTTGGATGAGCCGTCAATCGGTTTGCATCAGCGTGATAATGATAAGTTATTGGCAACATTGACACATTTGCGGGATTTGGGGAATACGGTTATTGTTGTTGAACATGATGAAGATGCTATTCGAACCGCAGATTATGTGTTGGATGTTGGTCCTGAAGCCGGTAGACATGGGGGATATATTGTTGCTAAGGGAACACCACAGGAAATTATAGATAATCCAATTTCAACCACAGGACAATATTTGGCAGGTATGCGAAAAATTATTGTTCCTCGCACTCGCAGAACAGGTAATGGGCGGTTTATTTTAGTAGAAGGGGCTACTGCAAATAACTTGAAAAATGTGGATATTCAAATTCCGTTAGGAACATTTACTTGTGTGACCGGAGTTAGTGGGGGCGGAAAATCATCACTGGTTATTGAAACTCTGTATAAGGGGTTAAATCAGCTTGTTAATAAATCGGTCGAAAAAGCCGGGCCGTATAAAGCTATACATGGAATGGGATATATTGATAAAATTATTGATATTGATCAAAGTCCTATTGGCAGAACGCCTCGCTCTAATCCGGCAACATATACGGGAATGTTTACAAATATACGGGAATGGTTTGCCAAATTACCGGAAGCTCAGGCTCGTGGATATAAAGCCGGTCGTTTTTCTTTTAATGTAAAAGGGGGACGATGTGAGGCTTGTTGTGGTGATGGTGTTCTTAAAATAGAAATGCATTTTTTACCGGACGTATATGTGCAATGTGATACTTGTAAAGGAAAACGATACAATCGGGAAACATTAGAAGTTAAATATAAAGATAAATCAATCGCAGATGTTTTGGATATGACGGTTGATGAAGCCGCAGATTTTTTTCAAAATATTCCGGCATTGCGGGATAAGTGTAAATTATTACAACGTGTTGGATTGGGTTATATTTCATTAGGACAATCAGCAGTCACATTATCCGGCGGAGAAGCACAGCGGATAAAGTTGGCGAAAGAATTGTCACGGCGGAGTACCGGAAAGACATTATATATATTAGATGAGCCGACAACAGGGTTACATTTTGCCGATATTCAAAAATTATTGGATGTATTGCATACACTTGTAGAACAGGGAAATACAGTTGTTGTGATTGAGCATAATTTGGATGTGATTAAAACAGCTGATTATATTATTGATATGGGTCCGGAAGGTGGAGATGGTGGAGGACAGGTAGTTGCCAAAGGAACCCCGGAAGAAGTAGCAGATTGTTTGCAAAGTTATACCGGTCAATATTTAAAAAGAATATTAAAACGCTAAAATCTGTGTATATTTTATAACAAAGCCTCATTTTTAGTGAGGCTTTTAAAATATATATCCATAAAAAAAGGTACGTATAATTGCAATCTTTTTTTTCACATTTTTGAATTTTTTTTTCATTTAGGATAAGTTA
>JAFZGR010000104.1 GCA_017555325.1 Alphaproteobacteria bacterium
GATGACATTGCTGAGGTGGTGTTATGGTTTTTGGAACATAAAGAAATCAGCGGTCTATTCAATGTCGGTTCCGGCGAAGCCCGTTCCTTTTATGATTTGGCAAAAGCCGTTTTTATGGCAATGAATAAACAAGTACTTATCGGATTTAAAGAAATGCCGGAAACATTACGAGAAAAATATCAATATTTTACCAAAGCCGATTTAACAAAACTCCGCCAAATCGGCTACACCCAACCCATGACCCCATTAGAAGAAGGTATTCGACAATATGTGCAAAATTATTTAAATACAGAAGATATATATCTATAAAATTTTTGATTATAGATAAACTTTCCTCTGAACACACAGAGCGTATCATTTTAAGTCAAACTTTGCTCGTCCGTATTAAAAATCCCTGTTTTCTTAAAACGTTTTTAACAAAAACATTATGAAAAATGGGGATTAATTATACTATTTCCAAATTTCTTCTAATTTATAAAATTCACGGGCTTCTTTTGTAAATAAATGAATAACGATATCGATAACATCAATGACTACCCATTGACCATCACCCGTATCACCGGAAACCTGTACCCGATAACCGGCTTTTTTCAAATCGGTTGCCAAATTATTTGCCAACCCGAACACATGGCGAGATGACGTTCCCGTTGCAATAACCAAATAATCGGCAAAACTTGTTTTACCCACCAAATCAACAGATAAAATATCTTCGGCTTTCCCTTCATCCAATTTATGTGTGATAAAAGACAATAATTCTTTAACTTGTTCTTGAGATAAGGAAGTTGTCCGTGGGGGTACTTTAACCGGTTTTGGTTTTTTAACCGCTTTTTGAGGGGCTGTTGTACTTTCTTTTTTCACGGTCTCTTTTATAACCATTGCTGTTTCTTTTTTAACAGCCGTTTTTTTGGAACAAGTCCGACCTGTTGATTTTTTTTGTGTTGTTTTATCTGTTTTTGTTGTTTTTTGAGCACCCATTTAAATCATTCTCCTTTGTTTACAAAATTTTGAGCCGTCCGTAAAACATCCTGTACACCCTGATGCGACACACCGGACATCGGATAAACCGTATGCCCAACGGCTTTTTCCAACTTTTTCAATTTTTTCTTTAATTCATCCGGCAAAATGGCATCCACTTTGTTCAACACCACAACTTCCGGTTTTTGAGCTAATTTCGGACTGTATTTTTCCAATTCCTTCCGTATCATCTTATACGGCTTAACAACATCTTCCGCCGTACCGTCAATCAAGTGAATTAACGCATTGCATCGTTCAACGTGTTTTAAAAAACGGGTTCCTAAGCCCACACCATCCGATGCGCCTTCAATCAATCCCGGAATATCGGCAATAACCATTTCGTTATCATCCGAACGGGCGACTCCTAAATTAGGATGTAATGTAGTAAACGGATAATCCGCAATTTTCGGCTTTGCTCGTGTGACAACACTTAAAAACGTTGATTTACCAGCATTAGGCATTCCCAACAATCCGACATCTGCAATTAACTTTAATTTCAGCCATACCCAACATTCTTCCCCCGGAGTCCCTTCATCTGCCTGATAGGGTGCCTGATTGGTCGAGGATTTATAGGATTCATTCCCTCGTCCGCCTTTTCCACCATGAGCAGCAATATATTTTTGATTTGGTTCCATCATATCTGCCAATAACGTTTCATTGTCATTAGCAATAATTTGTGTTCCGACAGGTACTTTAATTATCAAATCTTTACCGGAAGCCCCTGTACAATTTCGACCGGCACCGTTTTTACCCCGTTCGGCTTTAAAATGTTGCTGATATCGAAAATCAATTAACGTATTCAAATTATCCACAGCAACAAAAACAACGTCGCCCCCGTTTCCGCCGTTTCCACCATCCGGACCACCGAATTCCAAAAACTTTTCATGCCTAAAAGAACAAGCTCCGTTCCCACCATCACCGGCTTTTAAATAAATTTTTGCTTCATCTAAAAATTTCATAGAAAAAATCCTTTTATCTGCAATTAATCAATCATATTTGTATATATAACAAAAATATTCTGAAAAAGCTATCTTTTTTTATTGACTTCTTATCATTTTTTCAATCAAACAATCGTATTTACAGTTTAGTTCCATCCCTGACTTGCCCGAGATAATTTATCCGTATATTTGGTTTCATGCATCTCTTCTTTTGCCGAGCAAACAGCTCTGCCACAAACAGTCGGCGTTTGGCAACGAGTTAAAACAGGCGTGGTCCAAGGCATACGATTATCAAAATACCAGCCCATCAAAACCATCAATAAACATTCCATAGACTGTTGATGCGGATGGATTTTTAATCGGGGTTTATCGGATAATCGGTTTAAAATATCAGTAAAAATATCTTGATGTTCCAACAAAATATAGCCTTTTCCTGTTAAAATTTGCCACAAATGCTGTTTTAACAACGGATGATTCCACCCTCCACCAAACAATGAAAATTCAGACGGAATTTCACCTAAAATAAATTTTAAACCATATGCCATCACATAAGCAGCTGTATATGTCGTTGTATATAAATTATCCGCCAATAAATGTTTATTTTGAAAAGCCTTGATTTTATCAGCAAAATAAAATGCAGGATCACCGGATTTGGGCGGAACAGCCTCATAAAATGCTTGACAAATTGTAAATAGTTCTTTTAACAAGTCTATATTAAGTTGCCCGTTTTGAGCCAATTGCCCGTCTTTATCATACGGTAAATCCGTATGTAATCGGACTAAATAATCCGTATAAGCATTACACGGTCCCAAATCCCAACCCCCAATAGCTTTACCGTTTTTAATGACACATAAATTTGACGTATTTCCGGCATTAATGTCAATTCTGTTTAAGCATCCCTCCTGTTTAGCCATAAATGCGTTAAATATAGGAATAAGCGGAGCACCTTCTCCACCATTCATCACATCATCGGAACGAAAATCATAAATAACTCGAACAGAATCATCCGAATAATCTGACAACAATTGATAAATTTTATCGGCTAACAATTGTCCGGACCCCATTTGTACAGTATAGGCACGACACGATAAATGTTCTTTCTGAATGCGGGAGGGCGGGCAATGATCTAGCGTTTTCCCGTGAAAACAAATACCGTTTAATGTTGCCATATCAATCTTTTCCCGTTTAATAAATGTAACAACGGCGTCAGCTATCTGCTCAATATATAACCGATGCACTTTTTGAAACAAGGGTAATGCTTCAATTTCGACCCGACAACAACATTTCAAAACCTGCGTCCGCAAATCAGCTATCAACACACGCATTTCATCCGAAAAGGGAATACTGTTAAACACAATCGGATGTAAATAACCAACAGTTATATCGGCATAAACCATATCAACGGCATCCATGGAATTACCCGTCATAATACCGATATAAAAAGCGGATTGATGTTTTTCCGACATTATTTTTTGCCCCCATATTTTCGACGACGAGCCATAAACCAAAAATCAAGATATCTGTTATTGATGGCAGGCATTACCTGTTCCTTGATTTCTTCTCGAATTTCGCCCGTATATTTATCTGTTAAATCCATTTGCGAAATTGTAAATAATTCTTGAACAGATGCCCCTCGTTTCATTGCCGAAAATGCCGTATAACAATGTTGCATAGATGCCTTGAAACATTCTTTTAACGGAATATACGGATTAACATATTGAATATCATTTACCAATCGTTCCATTTGAACACGGTCATTTTTTTGATAGGCTTCCTCTACCTTTTTCAATACATGTGGTGTTAGTCCTTTATATTTATGTACACTCTTCCATTTGGGTTTTGCCTCATCAAAAATATCCACATCAAAAAAACGAAATACATGTGCAATTTCAAAAGAATTCAATATCTGTTCTGAAAATATATTTTCGGAATTTAAATTTAAACGCATGCCCGTTCTGTTTTTCCATTTAATTTCTTCATTTCGCAACTGTCTGGAAAATTTATCTGGTGACACATACGATGCTTGTCCAAAAAAATGGTAATGGCGATTAAAATAAGCAGCCTTCCATCCTTCAATTCGTTGCATACACACATTAAAATTATGAGGAGATAATGTAATGTTTTCAGCTTTTAACAAGCGATAAGCCTCTGTTCTATTTTTAGCCAAACAAAGGCGTGTAACAATAAAAACAAACTGTTCTTCTGTTTGTGCCGATA
>JAFZGR010000105.1 GCA_017555325.1 Alphaproteobacteria bacterium
CGCCTGTGCATTTAATTGATTTTTCAATTCTTCTGATGTTTGTTCTGCTTGGGCAGAAGATGCTTTTATATTGGTCTCTGCCGTATTGTATAAATCCGTTAAACCGGCAGAAGAACCTGTCGCAATTAAAAAAGCGGTTGCAAATGCAATTAATTTTTTCATATTAAAACTCCTTACAATCAATCATAATAACAGAATACATTTTAATTGCTTCAATAAAAATTTGCAATATCTTTTTTTTATAACCACACAAACGGAAAAAACGCTTAAAAAGCCGAGTTTAACAAAACCAAGCTAAATGCAATAATAACCATCCCGATAATTAATCCCATAACGGATAAATGCGGTTTACCAAAAGCTCGTGCCGCCGGTAACAATTCATCAACGGAAATATACACCATAATACCGGAAACAAAGGCAAAAACAGCCCCCATAAGTGCAGGAGTAATAAACGGGCGTAAAATCAAATAACCGATAATAGCTCCCAATGGCTCACTTAAACCGGATAAAAACGATAAGCGAAAGGCTTTTTTACGACTGCGGGTTGCATAATATATCGGCGTGGAAATTGCTATCCCCTCCGGAATATTATGTAAAGCAATTGCAATAGCTATCGGCAATCCAAGAATCGGGTTTTCCAATGCAACCATAAAAGTTGCTATTCCTTCTGGGAAATTATGAATTGTCACAACAAGAGCCGTCATTATACCTAAACGAAACAATTTTTTACTGCGGTGTTTTAATTGATTAATCTCTTTTTTATCTCGATATAAGGCATGCGGATTTTCATAACTCGGCACTAATGCATCTATAACGGCAATCAACATAATACCGGCAAAAAAAGCAGATAACATCATCATATTGCCCCAAAAATTGCCATGAACCGATATCAATCGATTTTTAGCTTCCGGCAACATATCCATGAACGAAATATAAAGCATAACACCCGCAGAAAAGCCCAAACAAACCGAGAGAAAACCGGCATTTTTCTTACGGGCAAAAAAAGCAATGCAACTACCGATTCCGGTTGCCAACCCTGCAAATAACGTCATGATAAAAGCAATGAATACGGCTTCCATCTAAAACTCCTTATTATCATCGTTTTTAAAATAATAAAGATTTACATAAAATGCAAGTCTTGTTATAAAAAACACACCATTCATACCGAATGATGTGTTTTTATACAAAATGACAATATTAATCCATAAGCACACACCCGCATTCGCCCTTGACATAAACAGCTGTTTTTCCTGCCGGACACGTTATCTTGTCGGTGCACTTGTTTTGACAGGTTTCTCCGTAATACCCATCTCTACAGTCACATTTACAAGAAGAACCAATATTATATAATGTTCCGTTATTTTGACAAGTTAAGTTACACTTTTGTGAACAATCCGAACCATAATAACCTGCACGACAGATACAGCTACATTCATCACCATACGGATCTGTTACACCATTGACACAGGCAGAAGTACAAGTTGTCTCACAGTTTTTGCCAACATATCCGTTTTCACAGGTGCATCCAATAACTTCACTTCCTGCGAAAACAGGATATCCGTGACTGTTACAGAGTGTATCCCGATAAGCGAATTCACAATTTTTCCCATGATACGAAGAATCGCAAGAACAAGCACAAGATTGTGTTTCTGTATCAAAATAGGCTGTTCCATGATTATTACACGTATTGGCACTTGTACAATTGTGTTGAAACTCACAATTTTTACCATAATATCCCGAA
>JAFZGR010000106.1 GCA_017555325.1 Alphaproteobacteria bacterium
ATGATAACTGTGGCAGTATGAATTTTAAACTCCATAAAGTTATTGATTATTGTATAACAAATAGTTGTAGCAATACAAATATGTGTACTGAAGGCAGTATATGTGATTTAACAGATGGTATTTGTATCAACAATTGGAATTGCGGTGATCCACACACGTTGGATATCTCTCAGAGCGACTGTTTAATGTGTGAAAATCGTGTTTGGACAGAAAATAATAAATGTATGATTTGTCCGAACGATCAAATTCGGTTAGAAACTGGTATTTGTGGATGTCCACTAGAAAAACCATATATTGCTGATAATGTGTGTGTCTCAGAGTGTCCCACAGATAAGTCACTTGTACATAATGGTGTTTGTGTTAATGAATGTCCAGAGGGTTATAAAGAACAAGAAGGGGAATGTGTTGTTGATGTGGCAAGGGCTTGTCAAACAGCGATGACAACAGCAGGATTTAATATATCTAACTTTACGATGGATAACACAACCATTACCTATACTGGTAATATGACTGTTGCAAATGATTTAGATATCTCCGGTTGTGATTTGAATGTTGCGGGTACGTTAACGATTAATTCAGGGGTAAGCTTAAAAGCTAAAAATGTGGTCGAAACCGGTGGTTCCTATTACGGCATTCAGGTTCTTGGAAGTTTGGAAACTCTAGAAAACATAACAGCAGAAGGCCTTGCCTATGGATTATATATTACAGGAAGTGTTGAGGTCGGTAATAAAATTTTAGGAGCAACAACAAGTTCTGCAACAAATACAGCAGGAATATACATATATAATAATTCAACAGTAACAGCAACAGGTGATGTAACAGGAATTGGTGGTCATTATGGTATCTTGTCTTATGGAACAATAAAGGCAGCAGGATCTGTAACTGCAGAAGGGGTTTTACAAGGACTTCATGTTCAAGGGAGTGTAGATGTTGACGGAGAGGTTTCAGGGACTGCAACAAATACGACCTCGGGACACGGTATATGGATTCCATATTCAACGGGCAGTATAACTGCAAAAGCTGGCATTTTAGGAAAAGGAGCCGGTTATGGTATTTTAACAGCAGGACCGATAACGACAGAAGGGTCTATTACAGCAGAAGGAATTGCGTATGGATTATATGCCAATTCTACAGCCCCTATTAGTGCCGGTGGACAAATTACCGGTAAAGCGACAAGTGCATCAGGTGGACGGGGTATACATTCAGAAAAATCTTTAACCGCAAAAACGGGTATTAAAGGAATAGGGGCTGCGTATGGTATTGTATCTTCTGGAACGATGACAACAGATGGGGATGTTGTTGGAGATGGGATGGCATATGGTATATACTTTAATAATAGTATAGATGCCGGAGGAGCAGTTATTGGAACAGCAACAAATACAACAAGCGGAGCAGGGCTTTATATGGAGAATTATAATGCTCGTATAACCGCAAAAGGTGATGTAACAGGTAAGGGACCGGGATATGGTATTGTTGTTACTGGGATGTTAAAAGCAGATGGTTCAGTACGGGGAGAAGGTATTGCATATGGAATATATCTTAACAGTAGTTTGGAATCCGGAGGAGAAGTTGTTGGTATAGGCACAAGTACAACAAGTGGAGCAGGTATTTATATGTACCAGACTGTTAATATAACCGCAAAAGGTGATATAACAGGTAAGGGTGCCGGTTATGGAATTGTACTTACAGGAACATTAACAACAACAGAAGGCTCTATAACAGCCGAAGGTGTTGCCTATGGATTATGGGGAAATAGTGGTGGGGTACTTAATGCCATAAATGGAACTGTAACGGGAACCGGAACAACATATGGTGTATATAGTTCAGCAACTATAAATACACAAACGCTTTATTATTGTAAAAATTACTATAATGGTGGAACAATTAATGGTTCTATCAAATGCGCCAGTGGATGTGCTTGTAATTGTTCAGCTGATGAAACAATTTGTACGGGGGATACGCCATATTGCAATGCAACAAATAATGTTTGTTCAGCTTGTTCAGACCCGGCAAAGCCTTATTGGAACGGAACAGAATGTGTGGCAGAATGTTCAGGAGAAAAACCATATGTTGCAGATAATGTTTGTGTAGAATCCTGTCCAAGCAGTAAACCAATATTAGACGAAGAGAATAAAATCTGTCAAACATGTGCCGAATCTAATGCCGAAATGCCATATTGGGATGGCACAAGTTGTGTTGGAACGTGTCCGATTGACAAACCGCTTGCAGAAAATGGTATTTGTGCAACTTGTCCGATCGAAACTCCCTATTTTGATGCTATAAATGGTATTTGTATAACCGAATGTCCAGATGGAACAACAGCAGAAGGTAATTTGTGCTTATCAGAAACAGCAAAAATCTGTTATACAGCTATGACAACAGCAGGATTTAGTACATCCACTTTTGCAATGGATGGTATTACTATTAAATACTCCGGAAATATGACGGTTGCAGAGAATTTGGATATTTCTAATTGTGATTTGAATGTTAATGGTCAACTAACGGTTGAAGAAAATGCATCATTAACGGTTAAAAATGTGACGGTTGATTCAACAACTGCGTTTGGAATTTTAAATGTCGGAACAATTATTGTCAGTGGGGATATGACCGCCACCGCTGAAACAGATACACCAGAAGATGATGACAGAGTAATAACATATGGTGAAAATATAATTGCTATTGCTAATGAAGGTGGGAGATTAGAAGTTTTTGGCAATATGATTGGAACAGCTGTAAGTACCGATGCTAATGCCGATCATTTAATAGGTATTAGTAGTTGGGATGCATGGGTCGGTGGTAATATGAC
Organism: Alphaproteobacteria bacterium; assembly: GCA_017555325.1. Lineage (GTDB taxonomy): Bacteria > Pseudomonadota > Alphaproteobacteria > CAAHEQ01 > UBA3637 > RGIG4140. Next base: position 2,807 of record JAFZGR010000106.1, read on the forward strand.
AGGGATTGCCATCGGGGAGGTGAAGTATTCTTCAAGTAATCACGGTATAGGTATAATGGGAAGTGATACTATTGTAGAAGGTAATATGATAGTAGAAGGAAATGCTGACCTTAATTATGGGAATACAATAAATGGAAATTTAACTGTTGATGGCACGCTAGAAACATACGCTGGAGAATTAAAAGTTTCAGGAGATATAATAAGTGATGCCCTAGATATATATTGTGATTCGTCTTCGGTAGATATACAAGCAAATAATATTGAGTGTTTGAATGGCGGAATTTCTTTTGATTTGGATGATACCAGCTGCTCAAAAATTAGTTTTACGGCTAATACTATAACAGGAAAAGGTGATGGGTGGTATGGTAATGCTTTGGATTTCTGGTCAGACGGAAAACCTATTGATCTAAATGTATCCAATCTTTATTATTGTTCTACTTATTATATAGATTTTGAACACAATGTTCCGATTCAATGTATGAGTGGATGTTCTTGTTCTTGTACTTCAAATAATCAATGTTCGGGCGAAACGCCGCTTTGCTCTGGTGGAGTTTGTTCGGCATGTAGCGGAAGTACGCCGTATTGGAATGGTGCTAGTTGTGTGACCGAATGTCCAAATAATACTCCGTTTGTGAAAAATGGCGTTTGTATGGCCTGTCCGACAGAAACACCATATTGGGATGGAGCAAGTTGCGTAGCTGAATGTCCAAGTGATAAACCGATAAAGGATGAAGATAAGTTGATTTGTATATCAGTATGCCCAACAGAAACACCATATTGGGATGGTGCAGGTTGTGTTGCTACATGTCCAGGTGATAAACCGGTTCTTGAAAATGCTGTTTGTATATCATGTCCGACAGAAACACCATATTGGGATGGTGCAGGTTGTGTTGCTACATGTCCAAGTGAAGCGCCGATTTTGAATGAAGAAATCAGAGTTTGTCAAACATGTGTAGTGACAGATGCTACAAAGCCGTATTTTGATGGAACAACTTGTGTATCAGCTTGTCCGGTGGATAAACCAGCAACAGATTCAAATAATATGTGTCAAACTTGTGTAGATATGGATAATACAAAACCAATTTGGAACGGTATTTCTTGTGAATCTTGTGATATTGGAACAATTTGGAATGGAGAAACCTGTGCAGTTTCTACAACTGTTTGTGCCGATTTAATGCAAAATGCCGGTTATAGTACTGATAAGTTTACAGTGGACGGTACAACAATTAAATATAATGATTCAATATTGTTTACACAAGATTTAGATATTTCTAATTGTAATTTAGAAGTTAACGGCGGATTTGATGTTGCTGAAAATGTGACATTAACAGTGAAAAATCTTTCTGCTGATATGGCAAGTTATATTTCGGGTACGGTCATTTCAAAAGGAAATGTTGATGTTAGATTGACATCAGAAAACAGTAACGGCTTGACTGTAAGTGGTACTTTAAAGGCTGACGGATATATTGTTGGTGAAGGTGATGTATCCGGTCTTGTTGTTTCTGGAATGGTGGAATCTAAACGCTCTGTGACCGGTATAGAAAGTGATAAGAGTTCTGGTGCTATTTATGGAACTAATACAGGGAAAGTGATTGCTCCGAATATTTATTATTGTAAAGCAGGGTACAGTCAAGACGTTCAATACAGTACAACGCCTGTGTGTATGAGTGGGTGTGATTGTTCGTGTTCATCAAGCAGTGAGTGTTCCGGAGAAACTCCTTTCTGTACAAATGGGGTTTGTACAGCATGTAGCAGTACATCTTATTGGGATGGCACGACTTGTGTTGAAGAATGTCCGGTGGATAAGCCATACTTAAATGGTACAGCATGTGTTGCCGAATGTCCGGATGATAAACCGGTGCCGGATTTAAACAATATATGTCAAACTTGTGCATATATTGACAGTACTACTCCAATATGGAATGGTTCATCTTGTGAAGCCTGTGAAATCGGATCAATTTGGGATGGGGAAAAATGTGATAAACCGAATAATGCATGTGCTAATTTAATGGAAGTAGCCGGTTATACGGATTACAGCGTGATCGGTAATATCATTACCTATACCGGAAATATGACAGTTTTAGAGGATTTGGATATTTCTAATTGTGATTTGAATGTTAATGGTCAACTAACGGTTGAAGAAGA
>JAFZGR010000107.1 GCA_017555325.1 Alphaproteobacteria bacterium
TTAGAATCAATTATCCATAAAACAATCAAAAAAGTACAAAATGACTTAAATACAATGGCTTATAATACTTCTATTTCAGCATTAATGATTTTAGCAAATAATTATGATGCTGAAGAAGCAGCGTATCAGAGACGACGAGATGCTGGCAGAGGTACGTCTGCCGTGCTGGCTGTATTGCATCGTAACCAAAGCCAAGTGCATGATGCAGAACAGAAACGAGCTGAAGATGAACGCATGTTGGCAGAATTAAGAGAAATCGGAGCATCTGCTATGGAAGTCGTTCAAGTATTGGATGGTATTCAAGAGGCTAGGGAAAAAGTAGAAGTTGCCGAATCTGCATATAATGACTCAGTTGCGGCTAGAGAAAATGCCGAACAGATGTATAACAATTCTGTTGTAGCCCGACAAAATGCTGAAGCAGAAGTATCTGCTCAAATAGCAGTATTCAACAACATGCCTGAAGGGATCTCTGAAGAGGAGGCACTTTGCCGAGTAGAAGATGAAATAAAAGAGGCGGACAGATTGGCAACAGAGGCAGAGAATGTGGCAAGAAACACCGAATATAAACAATCAGTAGAAGCTTTATTTGCACAAAATGATTATTTAAAGGACAAAGTCCCTCAAAATTATTTGATTGATGATGCTTTCTTTAATCATGCAATTGAAAAAGGGTTTACGCCTGAACAAATTTGTTTCTTGTTGGAAGCACATTATCGGATAAATGATGATTCGTTTAAAACTGAGCATATTCAAAAGATGCAATCATTGGGGTTAAGCGGAAATACATTGTTTTACTATGGAGTTAATGAACACAGTTTGTTGGAGGAAGCTACCAATGCATTATTAGGTCCTGATCGTGTCGAAGAGGTTAGATTGTTGTTGGATTCGGGAGCTCGTGTGGAAAATGCTGATATATTAGCTTGGGCTATACCAAGTTCTGGTTTCCCTCCTAAAAGAAAAGAAATTTTGACAATGTTAATTCAACATGCACCAGCTGAATTCTTGCAAGATGAAAATGTTTTTTTACGAGCATTGGGAGCTGATTTACAAGTTTTTGAATTCTTGCAGCAAAAAGGAATGCTTATTCCTGAAAATGCCGAAGCAATTATTACTAATAGTAGAAACGGACAGGAGTATAAGCAAGAATTATTAAATCGTTTAAGTGCTAGGCTATCAGGAAAACAGACAACAACGGCAACGTTGTCGGCAAATACGGAGCAAAAGCCTTCTCAATCAGGATTGATGACAACATTACAGCAGGCTGAAACCCAATCCGCTGTTGAGGGGACAGAAGAAGAATTTCTTTTAGGCAGGAGTTCTCAAAATGTAAATTGTTAAATCTGATAATTATTCGCTCTTCCTGATTGATTATATAAGTGGAAGAGAGAATGGGTATGTATTGAATGAAATACTGTTTTAAAATAAATTTTAAAGCATAAAAAAGCAAAAAAGCCTTTTCTAGCTGAAAAGGCTTTTTTTGGTGCGGTTAAGAAGACTCGAACTTCCACGGATATTCTCCACAGCGACCTCAACGCTGAGCGTCTACCAATTCCGCCATAACCGCAAATTCAAGATTAAATTTAACAAATTTTAACAAAAAAGGCAAGAATTTTTTTGCGTTCTTGTTGAAAAAAATTTTTCTTTAATATATGTTCTCGTATTTTTTAAACTTGTACTTATTTATAATATGTGTATAATAATTATTTATAAGGAGATATTAAAATGACAATTCAATTGCCTCAATTACCATATTCAGAAAATGCATTAGAACCAATTATTAGTGAAAAGACCATTCAATTTCATTATGGGAAGCATCATCAAGCTTATGTACAAAAAACGAATGAATTAACCGACCATACGGAATTAAAAGATAAGACATTAGAAGAAATAGTGTTGTATGCTGCATCTGATTCTGTTTATGCAACTTTGTTTAATAATGCAGCACAGGCTTGGAATCATTCATTTTTTTGGAACAGTTTAAAACCGGCAAATGAAACAAAGAAAATTCCGGAAAGATTAATGAAACTCATTATTCAAGATTTTGGCTCTATTGAAAATTTAAAAAAAGAACTTATTCAAAAAGGATTAGCGCAATTTGGCAGTGGTTGGGTGTGGCTTGTATATGAAAATGAACATTTAAAGGTAATATCAACATCCAATGCTAATACACCAATAACATCTGGGAGTCAAATTCCATTGTTGACCATAGACGTATGGGAACACGCTTATTATTTGGATGAACAAAACCGTAGAGGTGATTATTTGAATAATCTTGTGGAACAGTTATTAAATTGGACATTTGCTGCTCAAAATTTACCAACAACAGAAGAAAGGGGATAAAATGCGCATTTTAGTTATCGGAGGAGCCGGTTATATTGGCAGTCATGTAGTTAAATCATTATTGCAAAATAATGTACAAGTACGGGTTTTTGATGATATGTCTACTGGTCAAGCTGTTAACTTATTTAAGGATGCAGAGTTTATAAAGGGGACTATCTTGGATAGTGATGCTTTGGAACATGCTTTGGAAGGAGTTGATGGGGTTATCCATTTGGCTGCTAAAAAAGCAGTTGGAGAATCAATGGAATATCCTGAAAAATATGCTCAAAATAATTTAACTGGAGCGATTAATCTGTTAAACGCAATGGTTAAAAAGAATGTGAAATATTTAGTATTTTCATCATCAGCCGCAGTTTATGGAATTCCTCAATATGCACAAGTAGATGAAAATCATCCGGTTAACCCTATCAATTTTTATGGATTTACAAAATTAGAAATGGAACGGTTGATGCAATGGTATGACACCTTAAAAGGTATTAAATTTGTGTCATTAAGATATTTTAATGCTGTTGGATATGATGCTGAAGGAGATATTTTGGGATTGGAAAAAAATCCGCAAAATTTATTACCGGTTATTATGGAAACATTAACAGGTATTCGAGAAAAAATGGCTGTTTTTGGAACAGATTATAATACACCGGATGGTTCATGCATTAGAGATTATATTCATGTATCGGATTTGGCAGAGGCCCATACATTGGCCTTGAAATATTTACAAAAAAACAATCAAAGTCAAATGTTAAATTTGGGAACAGGTCGGGGCCATAGTGTTTTGGAAATGATTTTAGAAACAGAAAAATTGTTAAATAAAAAGATAAATTACACGATTGCTCCCCGTCGTTCTGGTGATCCTGAAACATTGACAGCTATTGCGACAAAAGCTGAAAAATTGTTAAATTGGTATCCGCAACAGAGTGATTTAAAAAATATTATTTTAACAACATGGGCTGTATATCAAAAAAACGGATAATCTGAATTTATTTTTTTCAATATATTAAGGCGGCTTTTAGAAGTCGCTTTTTTATATTTTTATAAAAATGCCGTAAAAAAAGGGACGTATCATTGCAACACTTTTTTTCACTTTTTAGCATTTTTTTTGATTTCAAATAAATAATTCAACTAAAACAACAATCTTTCATTTTATTTAAAATCCAATTTTCCCGATTCGAAGCGGGAAAAAAAGGTCCCTTTTATTACACTCATTATTATAAA
>JAFZGR010000108.1 GCA_017555325.1 Alphaproteobacteria bacterium
AACCACTGACAAATCGGTGATTCCAAAAAGATTATAGCTTTATATCCAAAAAATCCTTTCATATAAAAGACATTCCAATCTGACAACACTACTTAAAAAAAAGATATGCTGATTAAAACTTTACGTTCTACCATCAATTTACTCATGAATACAAAAGCATTTATTTCTCGAAAAAGAACACCAAAGACAAAAAGCATTAACAATTATTAAATTATAATTTCTTCTTCATCACTGTTGTCTTCTGAAAAGAAAATACAATTCCCGTTAACTGGATCTTCAAAGGACGTATCAGGCGGACACTCACATTTATTTGTTATCATATTAAAAACTTTATTACTATCTAAGCAAACACTGCAAGTCAAACCATCTTCATCAGTTGTTCTGTCTGCCGGACAAGCTAAACAGCGATTTTGCTGACTACTTGGATAATATCCTTTTTGACACAAAACACATTTTCCGTTTTGCGTAATTTTGTTCGGCTCACATGTTGTACATCCTGTACGAGCAGAATTCGGCACTTGCCCCGTCGGACACGAAGAACACCCATTTGCTGTTGGATATGTTGAGGGTGAACAGCAATATTGTCCAGCACTGCCACCAGTTGAGCATTTACAAGTTGAGGTTATTTTAGTATTAAACTCGCATGTGGCCAATGGAATATTAACTTTCGTACAACCATACTCATAACTACACCTATCTTCTGATTTTTTCTTCAAACTCGGTTCATAATTCCCATTTGCATGGCAATAATCCGGTGTGTTTTTCCACCAAGTGTACCAATAATAATATTGGCTTCCCCCCTCCCGACAAGCCGTTCCGTTATAACAAAGAGAGCATCCTTTATATGATGCATCATTATAACATTTTCCATTTGCATATACGGCCGTATATTCACAAGGAACACATTTATTTACAAAAGAATACATACTCATGTTTTGTGCACGACAATTATCTATTACACATTCTTTTGTTTTAGTATCATATTTATAAAATCCCCGACAACTACACCAACCAAATTCATCCGTTCTTCCTTCTCGGGCTTCCCATCTTCTGTGTAACAGAAAGCTATCACACGTTCCACAAACAAATTTATTTCCGGATTTTTTTAAAACCTGCCATTGTCCGCAATAAGTTTTAGTTGTCGGATTATACATTAATCGCACACTACGACCATATTCATCTTTTTCCGTAAGATATGCACCACAGGTCCAAGATGTACCATCCATAGATGAGCATTGGATATCATTATTAACCCAATCTCTTGTTTCATTTTCATTGCCTTCTAATATTCTATGGCAATATTTGCTTGTCATAGCTTCACATTGCACACAGCCACTGGGCCCCTGATAATAATCTCTTGAATTGTCACACACACAACTTTGAACGCCTCCAACAGCTTCCGATTCAGCTTTGTATCCTTTACTCGTATCGCACAAACAATTTCCTGTTGTGCGATTTCTCAATCCCGTAAATCCCGTATCACTCGGACAAGATATAACACACTCGTTTATCCCATCTCCGTCTTCATCAACATTATCTTTTCCGTCCGGACATTCGCACGTTTCAGGATTTGCTTCTGCCGGCGTATTAACGGGACACTTACAACTCGGTTCAGAATCCCCCTC
>JAFZGR010000109.1 GCA_017555325.1 Alphaproteobacteria bacterium
GATTTGCTGATTTGATGCAAAAAATTTGTTCTTTAATGCTTCAGCATTCACTTCAGCCAATTGGGCGTAATTATATTGTTTGCGTAAATCTTTTGAAAAGATTTTAAACTCATTAACCGTCATTGGGGCGCGTTTTCCGTTTTTGTATGTTTCAAATCGGAAGGGTTGTTTTGTTGATACTTTGTAATAAACATTGTCGTATCGGGCAAAAAGGACATTTCCGGCACAAATAACCGGTAAAATATCGGTTGTTGGATGTTTTTTGAATAAATTAATATAATAATGGCGTTCTAAAACCTGTTCAATAGACGGATATGTGCTTTTTGATACTTTTGTCGGTTGTGTGGATGTATGAACCCTTTGTAAAATGGCTAAAACCTGTTCTTGTGTTTCCGATGATTCCGATTGGATAAGTGGTAAAATTACTTCTTTGATTTCCTCAAAAGAAAGTATTCTTTGTTTACCTGTTATGTTATCCCGAATAAAAGAGGTGTTTTGTCGGGGATTTAACGAAATGATAATCTGATAATTGTTTTTTTGAAGGCTTAGCAGTTGATTGCTGAATATATTTACAGGATGGTCAATAAAGAGTTTTGAGTTAACATCTTTGATGTTTTTAATGCCATTTTTGAGAGCATTTTTATATCTGTTGATTTCTGAAAAGGTATAAAATTCAGGAAGTTGACCTTTTGCATTATAAAAATCCAATACGTCCGATGTGATGGCAGAGAGGTAATTTTGTTGTGGTAATTGGTCGGTTTGTTCATCTTTGTAAAGTGACATGAATTCTGAAATGGATGGTAAAACCGAACGATTATCTTCAATCGGTTGTTTTGTTTCTTGACTGTCGGTTGTTTGATTTGTACTAACAAGTGGTGTGTGAATAACGGCAGGTTGAATTAAATCTTTTTGCTTGTTTTCATCTGATTTTGTTTCGGATTTTGTTACCGAAGTTATGTTATTCGAACGCATGTTTATTTCTTGTTGCGTGTTTTCTTCTGTTACTTCAAGACCATCAGCTTTTTTAAATTGAATAAAGGGTACATAATTTGATGATTTTTTTCGAGGCTGTTTGACCGGATTTGAAATCAAATCTGTTGTTTCTTGGCTTTGCCATTTTCGGTACTCATTGCTTTTTTCTTTTGTATAAGAAATTTCATTTGTTTGTGCCGGTACTCTGGTGTCTTCTGATAAAATGACAGATTCTGTTTCGATTGAAATAAGCCCAGTAGGTATGGGGTTATTTGTTTCTGATATTATTGTTTGTGGGGTTTCAACATGGAGGGATATTTGTGGTTCTTGAGTTGTATGGGACGTTGTATCAATATTTGGGTTTTCTTGTTGAGTTGTTGGTTTGTTTTTTTTCTTTTTTGACCCGATTAAATCAAGTGTTCCGACTTCTCTCCATTTTTTTAATTGAGCCATCATTTCTTGGGGTGAACGATTATGTGCAAAATTATTGTGTTGCGAAAACGATGCAGGATGTGGAATCTGTGGTTGTTCCTGTTCTTGTACAGAAGGAGTAGGTAATTGTGTTTGTGTTAATATCGAAGCTGATTGTAAAATCGGTTTTGTTTTTTTTGAAACAGACAGTGTGTGGGATTCTTTATTTGTTTTTAAGGCATTTTTA
>JAFZGR010000110.1 GCA_017555325.1 Alphaproteobacteria bacterium
TAAAACAGGCATATCAATTCTTCATCAAAATTGATGACCTTATTTCTATTCTGAAATTTCATGTAATATGGAGAACCTTCTTTAATTATAGGCTGAACCTTGCTGATAGTTTTATTCCAATGTACCTTATTATTTCCACTAGACTTAACAAGCGAAATATATGTAAAAAGGTTACGATGTTTTTTATTAAACTCGCGCAAAGCAAGTATTATTTCTATTATGGTTTTTGAGTCTTTCTCCCCTATCGGTCTGACATTCTGCAACTGAACATCAGAAACTATAGTCGTATTTTGTCTTCTTTCATAGTAATGAAGTATCGCTTGATACAACCAAACAGACAACTCAAAAACGACTTCGTCGTCATTACGTTTCTTTAAAGGATTGTTCTCTGGAGAAACATCTATAATCTCTTCCGGATTATATCTATCAAATGCTTGTTTATTTTCCGATATAAAAACTTTAGGCAGGATGAAGACCGTATCATTTATCTTAGCATTATAATAATAACCGACATAAGGAATCTTTGCTTTGCCACCACTTTGCAATAACAAATTAACCTCATCGCCAATATTATCTTGCAATAAGTTTAAAGGATACGGATATTCTTCAAAGTAAAGTTTCATTATTCTTCAGATTTCACGTCTTCAGTTTGAGTATCTGTCTTTATCGGTTCAACGCCGAGATATTCCATAAATTTCAACAAAAGATTTACTCTATTGTCACCAAACAATTCATTGAAAGTAAATTCCTTTGATTCTGTTTTCTTATCATCCGTATAATTTCTGAAGAAATTGTTGTCTGTACGGAACTCTTCTTTGCAGACATCATTCCACAAGTAGAACATCACCTTATCAACAAACTCATCTTCTTCAACATTACGAGTTATAAAGAAGTTACCCATTTGCTTATCTTCAGAATCAGTTGCCTTAACAATTCTTTGATTTACGTTTTCCAAGAAATCATGCCAGTTATATGATTTATCATCTACAGTGATAGTAAATACCCCAGATTCTGAATTTTTATAATCAACAGGTACACATTTCCATGACCAGCGACGTTTGAAGGCTGAATCCATTGGGAACAGCGATTGGTCAGAAGTGTTCATTGTAGCAATGATATTAAGATTGGCAGGAAGTTTAATCTTGCCATTAGCTATACCCTCATGACCAACACCCAATTCTTTTTCAAGATAATCTTTCAAATCATTATCAGCATCTATCGGATATTCTGAAACGCCATTTTTTCTATCAAGCAACTGGAAAAGATCACCGAAAATCTGAGCGCAGTTGCCACGATTTATTTCTTCAATGATAAGATATATTTGTTCTTCTGGATTTTTCCAAGCCTTAACGTAAGCCTTTGTAAATGTTTGAGGGCAGAATTCGTATTTTATCACATCATCTTTCATCACAGGTTTATAACAACCAACGAAAGAAGCATAATCACTATCTGGATGGAAAGTTGTACGGAAGATATAATCTTCATTCACATCCTTAACAAGTTTCTTAACACTATGAGATTTTCCGCTACCAGGAGTTCCGTAGTAGATGGTTTGGAGAGGGGAAGATGATTTATTATAATTATTTTCTGCAAAGTTCTCAAAAAAAGCTTTTTTATCATTTCTATCCATAAAATCAAATATTTCATTCGGATTTATACCTGTTATTGACAAATTTCCATCATCATCAAACACAAGAATTTTGGAATATTTATTTATATAATTCTTTACAATATCTGTATTATTATTTGCTTCTTCTTTAAAAATTGCCTTATAAGCTTCGGTATATTTACAATTTGGATGATCCTTTGCGTATTTATATAATTCATACAACATATATGTGGGACAATCTATTTCACCAAATCCATTTTTACCCACATATGGATTAGGAACATAATACCGTGGCAACCAAAATTCCAAATATTCTTTTGCTTCCTGTTCATTTATATCATGATCAAATCTTGGATAATAACAACCATCATCAGATTCGTAATACAAACCCAATTGGCATGCCAACTGATACGGAGTTCGAAAGAATTCATGTGTCCAAATAGTTTTTTGCATAAACTCCCTAAAATCTGCATTGGTCATTTTAACATGAGGCATGGAATTGACTAATTCTACAACCGTTTTAGGTGTTCCATTTCTCCACCTGCATATAATATCAGCCATAATACACAAAATTATTTAAAGACATTCTTTCTATGATAATCCAAATATTTTCTCCTTTCATCTGTCAAATGCAAATCACCAACATCAAATCTAAAATCTATTCGATTTCTATTAGCAACAGAAAGCCAATTAGATATTTTTAGTTCACCATTATCTTCAAATGATATATAACCTTTATCAAATAACTTATCATATAAAGGGGACAACATTAAACCATTGTTTGGGTCATATTTTTCCTGTGTATCACAAATCGCCCAAGGTTTAATATGACTAGCTATTAGCAACCGCACATCATCGATTTTGGAAAAAGGACAATATCTAAATTGAGCAAACAAGTCTTGTCTATATTTTATCTGTCCATCGCGTTTCTTATTTACAGACACTGCTTTCTTTTCACCATAATGTTTAGCCCAATATTGTTGTTCTGCCATTTGTGAGAAATCAGCGAACAACTTCCAATAAAAAACATCTTCATTTGTAGCATGTTCCTTCAATTTCATAACTGAAATATATGAAACAAAAGGCAATGAAATTGTTCTTATTATACCGTAACCTCCCTTTAACGTATTACTAGTACATTTAACATAACCTCTATTACCTTTTATTTGGTTTTGATCCTTAATTTTAAATTCAATATAATTCGGCAGTTTTTGAATCTCATTATATCTTTGTTTCCATAATTTGTACATATTTCCACTTGCACCTTGTCCTCTATATATTACAGATGGATAACGATACTCATGTAATATAATCCTCATATATTGTAACAAATCTTCTTTTAACACAAAACACTTTGCCTCGAAGCCCAATATATTAGGGTCATTTGCATAAAAAAATCTCATATGATTCTTTGACCCCATATACAACTTAGCTTCACCATGACCACCACATGTTTTATTATCATTTACTACAAACGAATCAGGTACAGTTACAGATGTATCATAAACATCTATTATGTCATAATCTTTCCCATCAATTTTCATATTCACCATATTTTGTAATATCCATCTGTTTTAATAAAGCTATCAACACATCAACAACAATACTATTTCCTGCTTGTTGGTACATTGCTGTATCAGATACAACTATTTTAAACGAATCTTTAAATCCCATAAGACGCAAACATTCCCGTGGGGTCAATTTTCTTATTCTACCTTTATGTGTTACATAATTATCAACACCAGCTCTGTGCATTTTATGCATAGATTGTAACAATGGCCTAGCTATATCCAAATCTGTTTTTGTTGAAGTTTTAAAATTCTTTGTTCCTCCTGCCAAAACATATTTAGCAACTTTTTCCGATAAATAATACTTTTCCTCTACATCTTTTACATCAAAAATAAACTCATCAAATTTTTCATCAGGATTTTCATCAACAGCTTGTGGATGAAATACAAAATCACCATGCCAGTTAAATTGTTGATTCCTTTTTTGACACAATTGAATATCTCCATTAATTTGAGTGTAACTTTTCATTCTGTTTTTATGACTAGTTACAAACTTAATCCCCTTTTCTTTCAGAAAATACTTACTATTGGTATAATCTTCAAGAAAATCATACATTACGTATTCCAAATCTATCGGTGAAGGGTATTTAAACTCCGTTTTTCTTTTAAATCCAAGACAATAAACACGTTCTCTATGTTGAGGAATTCCATAATCACAACTGTTTAACACTCTGTACTTCACATCATAACCTAGTTCCTCAAAAATATCATGGATCACATGCCAAGTTTTACCTTTGTCATGATTTAACAAACCTCTTACATTTTCAAATAAAAACACTTTGGGTTTAGTTTCTTTTACCACTCTAGCAAATTCATAAAACAATGTACCTCTAGCATCCTCAAAACCCAACCTGTGCCCGACCATTGAAAACGCCTGACACGGAGCGCCTCCAACAAGAAAATCTACTTGACCTTTGTATTTTTTAGCATCAAAATCACGAATATCACAAAACCAATCCTTTTCATCTATCTCATAGTTTGCGAAATAACTTTTTTTGCAATTTGGTTCAATATCTCCTGCAAATACAATTTTATGTTTTAGACCTAATCTCTGAAACGCATGTTCAATTGCGCCAATACCACTAAACAAAGTTCCTAAACGGACCGTATTTTCAGGACATGAAAAATGGGCATCTTTCCAACAAACATCATCTGATATTAGAGTCTGTTCTATCTCTTTATATTCAAGTTCTTCAATACGTTTTTTTACAATACGCTTGACTTTCTTGATTTTTTCTGAGTTTTCGTTTATATCCTTCTTAACTGTAGCCATACTATAACATTAAAAAAATTATTACCCTGCTAATCCTTCAAATACTCTTATAGTTTTATGTCTTGGTAATTTGTGCATAAAAAAAAATTACAATATACTTTTGATTTTCAATTCTATTTTCTCATTTATTACAACCTTACAAAGGTAAACATTTTCAACAACTTTTTTAACAATATTTTCAACAACTTTTTTAACAATATTTTTAACAGTTTTTTTAAATAAACATTGTATAATAAAAATCATTACACGACATTAATCAAAAGAAAAACAATCACAATACAACTTACTCTCAATGGTCTTGTTATTACAACAAAGCCAAAATATTTTATTTTCACAACAGAATTAAAAACTAAGAAATCATAAAAAAAACATTACTCGAAACCACTTATTTCATATTTAAAATATTATCTTTGCAATTGAATATTCGATACCATTATCTGTATTCATTTATGAAACCTAACTTATTATTTGGAATCTTTTTACACAAAGTAAAATTTTCAAACTCACTTTAAAACTGTAAAATATGGCAACAATAGATTTACACCAAAAACCATTCGATGAGGCAACAATCACGAAATTGGAAATCTTCGAGAACTATGCAAAAGAATGGCTACCAACATTCATCATGAGCTATCCTAATAGTGACTTATGGATATTTGATTTCTTCGCAGGAACCGGTTACGACATAAAAGGAGTTCCTGGAAGTCCAATAAGAATCTTACAGCAAATCAAAAAACAAACTGGTAACATTTTCAACAAGCGAACAAAAATAAGAGTTTGCTTCAACGAGTTTGAAGAATACAAATACAAACTATTAAAGGACGCCACAGAAGAATTCATATCTAATGACAATGATTTAGAAAGGCTTCGTAACAACAACTTATTATCCATAAAATATAGAAATTCAGATTTTGCAGACTTGTTTCCCAAAACAATATCAACTATAAGAAATAGTCCTTCTTTACTATATCTAGATCAAAACGGTATGAAGTTTTTAGCTGACAAATATTTACTAACATTAGCTGAACTTCCTACCACTGATTTTTTATATTATCTCTCTTCATCATATTTCATTAGATTCGGAGACACTATCCCATTTCAAACGAACCTTAACATTGATATTGAAAGAATCAAAGAAAACCCTTATAAACACATACACAAAAGCATTTTAGAGCAACTCCGAGAAAGAATTCCTATAGAATCTAAACTTAAATTATACCCTTTTACAATTAAAAAAGGAAGAAATATTTATGGTATTATTTTCGGAGCTTCACATCCTCGAGCCTTTGATAAATTTCTTAAAACTGCATGGGATAAAAACGCCCTTAATGGAGAAGCTAATTTCGACATTGATGATGACTCAAACAAACAACAATTAGATTTATTCGAAGGTCAACTACCAACAAAAATAGAATTCTTCCAAAACAATCTAAAAGATTTAATCATATCTAAAAAAATAACCACAAACAAAGAAGCATACGACTACACGTTAAAACAAGGTCATCTTGATAAACATGCCAATGAAATCATCAAGCAAATGAAAAAAGATGGATTTATTCAATATGACGCAAAGTCACCAATGGTGAATTACGAACAAATATATCAAAACAAAAAAATAATAGAATATCATATAACACCATGAAAACTACAAAAATAGAATGGACAGATAAAACATGGAATCCAATAACAGGATGTACCAAAATTTCACAAGGTTGCTTAAATTGTTATGCAGAAACCATGTCTCGCAGACTTAATGCTATGGGGTTAGAGAAATATTCTAATGGGTTCAATCTAACTCTACATAGCGATTGTTTAGATGAGCCTTTGCAATGGAAAAAGTCTCATAACATTTTCGTTTGTTCAATGAGTGATTTGTTTCATAAAGATGTTCCCTTTGATTTTATTGACAAAGTGATGTTGATCATTAAAAAAACTCCTCATCATCGTTACCAGATTTTAACAAAGAGAGCAGAAAGAATGGCTGAATATTTTCAAAATAGAAATATTCCTCAGAATGCTTGGTTAGGAGTTACAGTTGAAGCACAATCTTCAAAAACAAGAATTGATATTTTAAGAAATCTAAATGCTCCTATACGTTTCCTTTCCTGCGAACCACTCATTGAGGATTTAGGCATGCTTAATCTCGATAATATCGACTGGGTCATTGTTGGCGGAGAAAGCGGTTCAAATGCCAGACCAATGAAAGAGGAATGGGTATTATCAATCAAAGAACAAACAGAAAATCAAGGTTCTTCATTCTTTTTCAAGCAATGGGGCACTTGGGGAAGTGATGGTATAAAACGAAATAAGCATTTAAATGGGAAAATGATTAAAGGTAAAATTTACCAAGAAATGCCATTACAAAAGTTATAAATTCATTATTTTATTCACCTCCCCTCCTCCACTAAATTCTCTCCAAAGAAAACCGAAAGCAAACCTTTATCACCCTCAATTTCTATAGTTCTAAAATTCTAGAATTCTAAAGTTCAAAAAAAATCCGCTACTTCTCAGTAACGGATTTTTTATTATAATACAACTTGTAGTCTTGTTGTCAATTATTCAATATCCCATGTGCTGCCGCTGTTCAATAAGTCGTCAACGCATTTGATGTTTGATTTTGCTGTTTCAGCTTCGATAACGCCGTCCAAGCATTGGTTGTATGTTGGA
>JAFZGR010000111.1 GCA_017555325.1 Alphaproteobacteria bacterium
ATACCCTTTACCAACTAAACAAACCGTTGTACAATATGTTTTCCCATTTACCTCTTCTACCGAACGACCACATTTGCTACATTGTTCTTTACCACTAGCCGTATCTTGGATATTCAATGCCACCTCTACCCATGGTTCATCCTTTGATGAAATTTCATATCCGCCTTTTGCTACACACGATATACAGGCGCCTGTTTTACTTCTAAACTCAGACCCTTCCACACAAACATCTATCTCTTCACACGTTTGGGTTTCCGTATTGCAAACTTCTTTTTCCCCACATCCGGATGAACAAATATAACCATTTTCTTTATCACAGATTGATTCGCCACAAACACTGCTACATTGCGAATCAATTATACATTCTCCGACTTCTTCACCATCGGCATTTGTTTCGGATAAAAAGGAAGTAAATACAATGGATTTTGTTTCCTCTCCCTCACACAATGAAATACCGCCCAGTGTTTCTCCTGTATCAACATTTACAAATTTAATTCCATCTTGTCCGATAACTCCTGTTGACATATTCATAATTTGCTTACAAATGCCATTCGGAATACTACCAACAACAACTTGAAACCCACCAATTTCAGGTATCGTTTCTATCGTTATCGTAAAACCTGTTTGTGTGGTATCACTCCACTCGGCAAAAGCTTTCGGTTCCTCAGTTGTGTTTGGCAATTCTTTATCCTGATATCTATGCCATATGTCTGATGAACGCATTTTAACTGAACTGATAATATCATTTGCCTGATATTTATCCATCGCATACCGATATCCCATAATACCACCAACACTTAACACCCCGATAACGGCTAGTACACCTAAGATTTCTACCATACTCCGACCAGTTTCATTGCATTTTATTTCCATATTTTTCTCCTTTTATAACCTTACATTCATAAAATGAGTGTAATAAAAGGGACCTTTTTTTCCCGCTTCGAATCGAAGAAATTGGATTTTTAAGAAAATGAAAGATTGTTGTTTTAGTTGAATAATTTAATGAAAATGAAAAAAAATATAAAAAAGTGAAAAAAAGTGTTGCAATTATACGTCCCTTTTTTTTCGGATAATTCAGTTAAGATGGTTAAAATAATATTATGTTACTTAATAAATTCAAACCAAATAATGCGTTAAAAATACTATCTTTATTTATAAGGGTATATTGTGAAGATTGACGTTTAAGAGTCCTGCATTGATTAATTCTTTTGTATAAGGATGATGTGTGTTTTGTATAATATCCAGCAATTGCCCAACTTCAACCACTCGACCGGCGTTCATAACCAATACATAATCAGCAATCATTCTTATCAATCGAATATCATGTGTAATAAATAAGTAAATCAATTTAAACTTTCTCTGTAAACGCAGAAGGAGATTTAATAATTGTTTTTGAGTATCCAAATCCAATGAAGCTGTCACTTCATCTAAAACTAATACTTTTGGATTTAATATAAGTGCTCTTGCAATAGCAATACGTGTTTTCTGTCCCCCTGATAACTCATGTGGATACCTGTTTAATATATCAAGTCGTAAGTCAACAGACTTTAAAACGGATTTTACTTTGGCAAGTCTGTCCGCTACCGATAACTTTGGAAAATGAACACAAAGTCCTTCTTCAATAATTTGCAAAACTGACATGCGGGGATTTAAAGATCCGGAAGGATCTTGCAATACCATTTGAATTTGAGTACGAGCTTTGGTTAAAGTTTTTCCGGATAATTTAAAAAAATCTTCATTATTTAAGAAAAATTCACCATTTGCCGGAATTAACCTCAGTATTGCCTGTGCTAATGAAGATTTTCCGGAACCGCTTTCTCCGATAATGCCGAGTGTTTGTCCTTCATACAATGTAAAAGAAGCATCTTGTACAGCTTCCAATGCTCCATATTTTACCTGTATATGTTTTGCTTGAACAATCGGATCTCCAATCGGCTTTGTAAACATTCGCAGATCGTCATTCTCCATATCAGGTAAGCGTGTTGCAATAACTTTCCCCCCTCGTAGAACATAAACCCTATCAGCCATTTTACGCACAATATTTAAATCATGTGTAATAAATAAAATTGCCAAATCTAACTTTTGTTGTAAAATTTTTAACAGTTTTAGAATTTGCGCTTGTACACGTACATCCAGTGCAGTTGTTGGTTCATCTGCAATTAAAATATCCGGCTTTCCAGCCAATGCCATAGCAATCATAACACGTTGGCGCTGTCCTCCCGATAATTCATGCGGAAAGGAATTATATATACGTTCAATATCAGTTAATTCTACAAGTTTCAGTAAATCGAAAATGTGATTTTTATCTGTAGAAAACCCATGTAAATGAAGCACTTCTTTAATTTGTTTTCCAATAGTGTGTAATGGGTTCAAACTGGTCATCGGTTCTTGAAATATCATGGCAATTTTTGAACCGCGAATATGACATAATTTGTCTTCTGATAAAGCAAGTAAATTTTGTCGTTTAAAATAAATTTGCCCATCATAACGTGCGTTATTCTGTAATCCTAAAATGGCATGTGCAATTGTTGATTTTCCAGAACCGCTATTCCCAATCAATGCGACAAATTCTCCTGATTTAATCGCTAATGAAACACCCCGAACAACAGAAAACTTTTGAAAATGAACCCATAATTTTTTTATTTCCAGAATATTCATTCGTTTTTCTCCTGATGTGGATCAAAAGCATCGCGAATGCCTTCTCCTATGAATAACAATAAAGATAATAAAACAGTCATAACACAAAAGGCGGTCAATCCTAACCAGGGTGCTGCCAAATTCTCTTTTCCCTGCCGAATTAATTCTCCTAAACTAGGTGTCCCGACAGGCAATCCCAATCCCAAAAAATCAAGTGCAGAAAGAGCTACAATTCCGCCAGCAAGCATAAATGGAATATACGTAATTGTTGTCACTAAGGCATTTGGTAGAATATGCCGTACCATAATGCGAAAATCACTAACCCCCAATGCTTTTGCTGATTTTACATAATCAAGACCTCTTGTTTTTAAAAATTCGGCACGAACAACTCCTGTAAGTGATGTCCACCCAAACAACAATAAAATAAGCAATAATGAAATAAATCCGGGTTCAATTAAGCTGGATAAAATAATTAAAATAAACAATTGAGGCAATGACCCCCATATTTCTAAAAATCTACCAATAAACAAATCTGTTTTTCCACCCAAATATCCCTGAATTGCCCCAATCGATATACCGATTATGGCTGAAAAAAAAGTCAAAATAATAGTAAAAATCAAGCTTAATCGCAAAGCATACAATAAGCGAGCTAACACATCTCGACCTTGATCATCTGTTCCCAATAGATGTTGTTTGCTTGGTGGGGCAGGAAATGGTTCCGTACTAAAATAATCCACGGTATCATATTTATACGGAACAAGGGGATAAACAGCCCATCCATTTGAATTGATTTGTGTTCGCGTATATGAATCGGAATAAACAGCTTCTGTCGGCAAATTCCCACCTAGCATATCGTCTTTTATAAATTGAACAAATGGAAAATAAAGATTGTGCTTATACATTAAAATTAACGGTTTACTGTTTGCAATAAATGGGGCAACCATTGAAATAATTACAACCACCAATAATAACCACATAGACAAATAAGCCCGTTTATTTTGTTTAAATTTCAGCCATCGCCGTTGACTTAATGTACTCATTTTAAATCATCCTTTTATCAAAATGAATACGCGGATCTACTAATGTATAAACAAAATCACTGATTAAATTTAAAATCAAACCAAGTAATGCAAACAAATACAATGTCCCAAATACAACAGGATAATCTCTGTTTTGAACGGCTTCAAATCCCAATAAACCTAATCCGTCTAATGAAAAGATAACTTCAATTAAAACTGAACCGGTAAATAACATACCAATAAGCATACTGGGAAATCCAGCTATAACAATAAGCATTGCATTACGAAAAACATGCCCGTACAAAATACGCTTATTTGATGCGCCTTTTGCTTTTGCTGTTAAAACATATTGTTTGCCCAACTCTTCCAAAAATGCATTTTTTGTTAAAAATGTCAAGCCCGCCAATCCACCAACGGTCATTGCAGTTACCGGCAAAACCATGTGCCATAAATAATCAAAAATTTGATGTAAAAATGAGAAATTTTCCCATCCGTCTGATGTAAGACCCTTTAACGGAAACCAACTAAAATACCGGCCACCGGCCAATAAAACAATTAAAAAAATCGCTAATAAAAAAGCTGGAACAGCATAACCAATTGTTAACAAACAACTGGTAGCAGTATCAAAAACAGTCCCTTTTTTTGCTGCTTTTTTTATACCAAGTGGAATAGCTATTAAATAAATTAATAGTGTGCTAAACACCCCTAATGATATTGAAACCGGCATTTTTTCTAAAATCAAGGCAATAACGGTTTTGTCCTGATAAAAACTTTTACCAAAGTCAAAGCGGATATAATTATTTATCATATAAAAAAAACGTTGCAAAGGGGGTTTATCAAAGCCAAATCGTTGCTCTAATTCTTTTCGCATTTGTTCTTTTAATCCCTGCGTTCCACGATATTCTGAGATCGTCGTTGCCTTAGTAACAACAAAATCTGCTCCCGAATTACCCACAATTCGATCCATTGCCGAAGTGGCAGTTCCTTGTTCTATTTTTATCATCATTTGTTCTACCGGTCCTCCTGGGGCCAATTGAACAAACATAAAATTAATCGCCATAATACCAAATAGAGTTAGCGGAATTAAAAAAATTCTTTTTGCAAAATAAATTGTTTTTACAGAACAATGCAAAGCCATCTACTTGTCTTTCTTAATCTAATAATTCTGCTATTGTCAAATTGGGATTTATCGGAACATTTTGACCAATAGCTTCTTTTGCTGTTGTAAAACCAGCTTTTTTAATCAATGCAGATAATTCAGCATTTATTTTAAGAATAGATTTAGGGCCATCAAAACAAAAAGATTCGCACAATTCTATTGTTGTAGCTCCGGCACAAATCATATCATAGATGTCTTTTCCAGAAAAAGAACATCCGGAGGCAATAATCGGAATAAGTCCGTTTGTACATTTTCTGAATTCTGAAATCATAAATATTAACCGAGACTTAAGCGGTTTGCCGGAAATAAATGTTGAATCGGATGTTAAACTGTTTAACTCTTTTAGCTCAACAATCCCTTTATTTTTTTGATAAACAGCCATTCCGGAAATCATAATTGCATCAATATGTGCTCGTATTGCCATTTGTGCAATGGTCTTAATTTCTAAATCGGATAAATCATATCCGACACGCAAAACAATTTTAGGTGGGCGAATCGGAGCTGCAATCTGTGCTGTTGTTCGTACTTTATCAATAAGCGGACGAACAGAAGATTCATCAGTAATCAATTCGTATAAGGGGGATGCTGGATGAGATAAATTAATTGCAATAAAATCACAATACGGTGCAACACTTTGAGTCATTTGTTCATATTCGTGCAAATATGCAGGAGTGGGCGACATATCTGAACGTTTAATTTCTGCCATATTAAATGAAACCAAACTAACTCCGGATAAATGAGATAAATATCTTCGTGCGCTTAATTTTTTAAGGGAATCTGCCAGTGTTGTTTTTAAATAATCAATCCATAAAACATACATTCGCTTACCATTGAAAATATATGTCTTTTGATACTCTTGCGGATAAGGCTTTACCGTATAATTACCAAAAGTTGAAAATCCGGCCCCCATTTGTACTAACATGTCTGTTGTCGCGATATCAAAATGCATTTCTGGAGAAACACCTAAAGGAGAATCTAATTCGTATCCCATTAATTCCGTTTTTAAATTAGGATATTCTTTTACATCGTCTAAAAATATTCTTTTACGAATCCCCCAAGCAAACATCCCTTTTAAAGAGGTTGGTTTAAATATAGATATAATCTTCCAAAAAAACACATACAGAAATTGCGTAAAGTTCATCCTTTCTCTCCTTATTCATCTTCTTTATAAGTAATTTTCAATTCAGATAATTTATCCGGCATAATTTTTTGAAACAAAGGATCACTTAACTTAAATGGAGTCCCTGCTGGTATTTTTGTTAAATAATCTGCCATTTTTAAGTTGGGCCATACAAATTCATCCGAAATTTCAAACAAATCTAACATTTGTTGTGCTGTTTGGGGCATAATCGGTGCACTTAATTGAGCATACAAACGAATCAAGTTAAGTGCCGTATTTAAAATCGCACCAGCATAATCCATATCTGTTTTAACAACTTTCCACGGTTCTGTTTTAGCTAAATAATTATTACCTGAAACCCATATTTCACGCAATGTAGCCATAGCTTTTCTAAATTCTAATGCCTGCATGTGTTTTGTATATGTTTCAATTAATGCATCCAATGTAGAATATAATTCATTTTCATTATCGGTAATAATACTCATTGGTGGAACATTTTGCCCAAAATTATTAACGGTCATTTTTAAAACTCGATTAATAAAATTACCCAAAACATCATTTAAATCTTTATTTACCGTTGCGGCAAACTGATCAAAACTAAAATTGGAATCATCTGATTCTGGAGCATTGGCAATTAACCAATAGCGCCAATAG
>JAFZGR010000112.1 GCA_017555325.1 Alphaproteobacteria bacterium
CAAGAAGAATGCCATACATGTGATAACAGATATTGGCGGAGTGATAATTACTGCTTTAATTGTAATGCTGTAGATTATTTTGGAAATACAACAAAAGAAGAATGTGAACGATGCGAAAAAACATTCTGGAGAAAAGACGGGGGATACTGTTTCCACTGTGATACAACGAGTGCTTGGGCAACAACCTATCGAGAAGAGTGTGAACGCTGTGAAAATCGGTTTTGGGTAGAATATGATGCAACAACGCATTATGGATATTGTTACAAATGTCCAACAGGAATGGTCCGAGATGAAAAAACAGGTATTTGTACATGTGAAAATGGACAAATTTATAGTCGTTCGGCAAGTAAGTGTGTTCCGTGTGAAGAAAACGGACATTTCCAATCAACGGAACAATCAACAGAAGTAAGTTGTGAAGCAATTCGTTTCTATGCAAATAATGAATACTCCTATTTGTGTAGTCGTCCGGATGAAGCTCCGGTAACAACAGAAGAAAACTGTGCATTTTGTGGGGAAGATACTCGTTTATGGCGAAGTAATGATAAAGCTTGTTTTAGCTGTGATTACAGTAGTTATATTTCTACAACAACACAAGAAGAATGCTTTACTTGTTCTAATAGATATTGGCGATCACATGATAAAATATGTATCAACTGTGATACAGTAAGTTATTATGGTAGTACAACAAAAGAGGAATGTTATCGGTGTGAAAATTGGTTCTGGCGAGGACATGATAATCATTGTGTTCATTGCAACCGAACAGATACTTGGGGCAATACAACCGAGACAGAGTGTGAACGATGTGAAAACCGGTTTTGGGTACAAACAACAGCAGCAACGGAAACAGCTGAAGCAAAAGGAAACTGTTATATGTGTCCGGTAGGCATGAGCCGAAATGAAGAAACAGGAATTTGCGGTTGTGAGGCAGGAATGGTTTATAGTCGTTCAGCAAGCAAGTGTGTTCCATGTGAAGAAAACGGCAATTTCCAATCAACAGAACAGTCAACAGAAGAAAGTTGTCCAACAATTCGGTACTATGCCAATAATGAACATTCCTATTTGTGTAGTCGAACGGATCAATATCCGGTAACAACAAAAGAAAATTGTGCTTTCTGCGGGGCAGATGTGAGATTTTGGCGAGATTCGGATGATTATTGTATTCACTGTAACTATGGTCCAGAAACAAATGCTACGCAAGAAGAGTGTCATACATGTTCCAATCGTTTCTGGCGAGAAGCAGGACCATATAATTGTATGAATTGTAATACACTTACTTATTATAACAGTGTGACACAAGACGAGTGCTATCGGTGTTCAAATTGGTTCTGGCGAGGAAGTTCAAGTCAATGTGTACATTGTGACAGAACAGACAGTTGGGGTAATACGACAAGAACAGAATGTGAGCGATGTGAAAATAGATTTTGGGTAGAAACAACTGCCGCAACAGAAACAACGGACGCACAAGGTACTTGTTATATGTGTCCGGTCGGTATGGAACGGGATGAAAAAACAGGCATCTGCGTGTGTGAAAAAGGCTTGGTATTTAGTCGCTCGACAAATAAATGTGTACCATGTGATCAGGCCGGAGAATTTTTATCAACGGAACAATCAACAGAAACAAGTTGTTCCGGAGAACGGTATTATGCAACGAATGGATATTCATATATTTGTACACGAATAGACCAAGCCCCGGAAACAACAAAAGAAAATTGTGCTTTCTGTGGGGAAAAAGATGGACGGTTCTGGCGTGAATATTATAAAACATGTTGGGATTGTGATGATAATGAGACCGTTTCATGGACCAAAGAGGCTGATTGCGAAGTTTGTTCTAATCGGTATTGGGTAGAACATGATGCAACCAATCATTATGGGTACTGTTATTTGTGTCCGAATGGTACAAAACGGGATGAAAAAACAGGAATCTGTGTGTGTGAAGAGGGAACAATATACAACCGTTCAACTAACACATGTGTTCCTTGTGAGCAAACAGATAGATTTGTGTCAACAGCAGAATCAAGTAGTAATAGTTGTGCCGGAATAAGATATTATGCAAATGATACCTATTCCTATTTGTGTAGTGCAACAACATATGCCGCAACGACAAGAGAAAATTGTGTTGTTTGTGGCGAAAAGAATGTTCGTTTCTGGCAAAGTGGTAATAATAATTGTGTTTCTTGTAATCACTCTTACACGAATACAACTACGCAAGAAGAATGCCATATGTGTGATAACAGATATTGGCGAACGGATAATTATTGCTTTAATTGTGATACGGTAGATGGATATAATGTTATCACGAAAGAAGAATGTGACAGATGTGATAATCGCTTCTTCCGCAGTTATGATGGATATTGTACGCATTGTAATCATTCAGATAGATGGCCATATACAACGGAAGCTGAATGTTTTGTTTGCCCAAATCGGTATTGGGTGGAACATGATACAACAAATCATTTAGGTTATTGTTATAAATGTCCGGCAGGAATGATACGAGATTCTGTTTCTGGCACTTGTGTATGTGAAAATGGCAAAATAATTAATAATTCAGCAAATACGTGTGTGGATTGTACATTGGAAAGTAATTTTGCTTCAACGCAAGAAGCAAATGATTCTGTATGTCGGGGAACACGGTATTATGCGAATAACAATAATTCTTATTTGTGTAGTCGTTCGGATCAATATACGGCAACAACAAAAGAAAATTGTGAAAGTTGTGGCGCAGATGTGAGATTTTGGCGAGATTCGGATGATTATTGCCTCCATTGCAATTATAGTTATGTATCAGGTACGGCAAAAGAAGAATGCCATATGTGTAGTAACAGATATTGGCGGAATGACAATTATTGCTTTAATTGTGATACAGTAGATTATCAGGGAAGTTTAACGGTTGATGAATGTTATCGGTGTGATACAAAACGCTTTTGGCGGAGTTCGGATGGTTATTGTATCCATTGTGATCATGCATCCACACATGGCACAACTTTGCGTGCAGAGTGTGAATGGTGCCCGAATCGGTATTGGGTAGAAACAAATGCAACAAATTATACGGGGGATTGCTATCGGTGTCCGGTAGGAATGGTTCGGGATGAAAAAACAGGTATTTGTACGTGTGAAGCTGGAACAATATATAGTCGGTCATCAAACAAATGTGTTCCATGTGATCAATCCGGAGAGTTTCAATCAACAGAACAATCAACAGAAACAAGTTGTCCGATGATTCGGTACTATGCAAATAATGCAAACTCCTATTTGTGTCAATCATCAACATATGCGGCAACAACACGAGAGAATTGCGAATTTTGCGGAGAAAATGTCCGTTTCTGGCAAAGTAGTAATAATAATTGTGTCTCATGTAATCATTCGTATACCAATTCAACAAAACAAGAAGAATGTCATATGTGTGATAACAGATATTGGCGGACGGATAATTACTGTTTTAATTGTGATACAAATGATTATCAAAGTGGATTGAGTGCTGACGAATGTTATCGGTGTCCGAAACGTTTTTGGAGAAGTAAAGATCAATATTGTATCCATTGTGAAAACACAACAACGCATAATAATTCCTTAAGAAGTGAATGTGAGCGGTGTGATAACAGATATTGGGTAGAAACAACAGCAGCAACAGAAACAAGCGGGGCTTTGGGTAATTGTTATATCTGTCCAAACGGAATGAAACGGGATAAAATAACCGGTATTTGTACGTGTGAAGCAGGAACAATATA
>JAFZGR010000113.1 GCA_017555325.1 Alphaproteobacteria bacterium
AAAATGGGATCCGGAAGCATTTCTAAAATACCGGCATCAGATAATGTTTGATTGGACCAGATATTTTTAACAGATAAAAATGCATCAGCTAAACGAAAAGAGCCGAAAATTCCTTTGTGAAATCGTGGTGTTTCTGTTTCTATTCCTTGTGCTAGTGAACGCAAATAAGATATGAATTTTTCCAATTCATGAAAAACAGATAACATCACGCAGGCAGTTATAATAAAACATCCGAAGAGAATAAGTGTGGCAGAATACCAATTTATTTTGTTCAGAAAAAACAAAATAGCCAATACAAGAATAATCGGCATATCTACAACAAATATACGGGCTAAAAAACGAAATAACCGAAAGAATGTTTTTTGTGCTTTATTTTTGAACATAAATCCAGTATACTGCAAAAAAAATGAAAAAGGAATAAAAAAATGGCACAGAAAAAAATACCGCCGATGATGGCTCATTACATTGAAACAAAAAAACAATATCCGGATTGTTTATTGTTTTATCGTTTAGGGGACTTTTATGAATTATTTTTTGAGGATGCCCAAACAGCAGCAAAAGCATTAGATTTGGTCTTGACTTATCGAGGGTATTTGGATGATAAACCGATACCGATGTGTGGTGTGCCGTTTCATGCTTATGAAAATTATTTGGTTCGGTTGGTAAAAGCCGGATATAAGGTTGCCATTTGTGAACAGATGGAATCTCCTCAAGAAGCTAAAAAAAGAGGTTCTACGGCTATTGTTAAAAGGGATGTTATCCGCATAGTGACGGCCGGAACATTGACGGAAGATTCATTGTTAGATGCACGTACAAATAATTATTTAATGTCGATAGTTCCTGTAAATGGGGAATATGCACTTGCATGGACGGATATGTCAACCGGAGAATTTTATACACAGGTTGTCAGTAGCGAGAATTTAGGTTCTAATTTAATTCGGTTAAATGCAGCAGAAATATTAATTTCGGAAAATTTTTTAGTACAACATCCGTATGTTTTGGAGGTGGATCAAGATCATCTGGAACAATTACCGATACAATATTTTGATTTTTTAAATAATCAAAAGGAATTATGTGAATTTTTTAATATTTCGGATGCTCAGGTTTTTCACTATTTAACACGAGGAGAAATTATTGCCTGTGGGGTTGTTGTAAATTATTTATTACAAACCCAAAAAGGGGAATGTCCCATTTTATTCAAACCTAAAAAAATTGAAACAACAGATTTTATGGCAATTGATGCATCAACTCGTCGTAGTTTGGAAATTACGCTTTCAGGAATGGGTGATAAAAATGGAACTTTATTGAAAAGTGTTGATTTTACGGTATCATCCATGGGGGCTCGGGTATTTGCGAAACAGTTGGGTAATCCTTTAATGAATATTGATTTAATCAACGGTCGATTAGACAAAATTGATTATTTTTTGCAGAATGTTACAACAAGGGAAAAGATACGCAAAATTTTAAAAGATATGCCGGACATTGAACGTTCTTTGGCTCGTATTTCTGTAGGGCGAGGTGGGCCGAAAGATATTGTTGCCTTAGCTCAGGGATTGGGAGCTATTCCGGAATTGAGAAATTGTATTAATGATGGAATTATTCCGAAATCATTACAGCAAGATTTGGAAAAATTGGGTGATTATTCCGAAATTGTCACGGAAGTATTATCTGCGTTTGAAGATGATCCGTTGAAAATACCGGCATTAGCTCGGGATGGGGGATTTATTCGGGCAGGATATTATCCGCCG
>JAFZGR010000114.1 GCA_017555325.1 Alphaproteobacteria bacterium
AATCCAATCAAAAATATATTTTATTTTGAAAAAAAACGAACAAAAATCATTTTTTAGAAAAAAAATACACTTTTTTAAAAAAAATTCTTGACTTTATTTTTTTTTAGAATTATATTGCAAAAACTTTTTTGCTAATAATTTTGATATCAGTATGACTAGTAACTAAAAGGAAAAAACGAAAAAAGGAAAACAAATGAAAAATATTTTAAAAACACTCGGATTGGGTTTTATTTTAACATCAGCATCAAATGCAATTGCAAACACATTACCTCCAACGCCGGACAAAGAAGTTGAAATCGCATTAAAAGCTAATACTAAAAGTGCAATAGCAAACTCATTGCCTCCAACGCCAGAAAACACTTTACCTCCAACGTTCGAATGCATTGCACGCCATTCCACAAAAATTTACATCAACAAACAACATGTCCGTTGTTAATTATAAAAAAACAATTAAAACAAACCCGTTTTTTGAATTATTCATTAAACGGGTTTTTTACAAAAAAATAAGCATAATATACGTTACAAAAGAACTAACAGAACCGATCTTTTTGTTTAAAATAATTACATATTTGTCTAAAAACAAATTCCTATTCCCTAAAAAAATATTTATTATATTCTTTCCATTATTGCACAAAACAATCCATCCGTTCCGGATTGATACGGTGAAAATTGTTTATGTGAACACAACTTAAATGGTTTATGCGTTTTTAAAAAGTGTTGCACCTGTAAAATATTTTCATCTCGTGTTAAAGAACATGTCATATAAACCAATTTTCCATTTTTCGGAACAAATATTGCCGCTTTATTTAAAATAGATTGTTGTTTTTGTAGCAATATCTTAAATTGTTGTTGTGTCAATTTCCAACGTGCATCCGGACAACGTCGCCATGTTCCCGTACCGGAACAGGGAGCATCAACAACAACAAAATCCCAACACACATTCGGATTCTTTTTATGCCATTCATTTAAATTTGTTGTTGTTTCAATAATAGAAACCCGAGAACGCTCTGCGCGTTTTTGTAATTCTTTCAAGCTCCGTTCAGAAATATCATGCGCCAAAATTCGCCCTTTATTTTGCATCATCTGTGCAAAAATAAGAGATTTACCACCAGCTCCGGCACAATAATCCAAAACAGTCTGATTAGGCTTAACATCCGTCTTTAACGCAACCAATTGAGAACCTTCATCCTGTATTTCAATTAAACCGTTTTTATAACAATCCGATGTATTTAAATTCAGTCGCTTATTTAAAATCAATCCCAGTGGCGATAAAACTGTCGGACTTGTTTCAATTCCTTCGTCTGATAACTTTTTCTGAATATCCGCTCTATTTCCGTTTGTCCGCAAAACAATGTTTGGAATACCTAACAATGCCGGCAATTCTTTATCAGCTTTATCTATATGTGAAATAAGCCACTCCGGTACTTCCCATTGAACGGATAACGGAGCAGATTTAACAGTATCAGTATTTAATTGAGTTATATCCAATAATTCCCGAATAGATTTATCAGGATGACAAAAATTTAATCTGGATTGATGTCTTAAAAAATGCCAAACGATTTCCGTCAAAAAACGCCGGTCTTTTGAACCAAGAAATTTACGCATTCGCGTAAAAGCGTTAATAACTTCACTTGCCGGCCGAGATGTTTTTTGTATTTCCTGTATCAACTGAACAGCTAAATCTTTTAATATGTCTTCCCGCATCCGTTTTATTTCCCTTTAAATCCGGTTGCAACAACATAAACTTCCGATGAATCTTTTCGACTTGCATCCGGTTTGGCATGTTTTACCGTTGCAAAATTTTTTTTCATTTCGGCAAGAAATGTATTTTCTGTACCACCTTGAAAAATTTTAGCAATAAACACCCCATTCGGATTAAGAATTTGGCATGCAAAATCATATGCCATTTCCAAAAGCCCCATAATTCGCAAGTGATCAATACTGTGCATACCTGTTGTATTAGCCGCCATATCAGACATAACAATATCAGCTTTATGCCCATTTAATAATTCTTGCAATTTTTCAGGAGCTTCATCCGTTGTAAAATCCATTTGAACTAATTTTGCACCGGCAATTGGCTGTGCCGGCAATAAATCCATTCCAACAACCAATGGATTTTCAGGTGTTGACTTAACCCGTTCAACGGCGACTTGTGACCATCCGCCAGGAGCACACCCTAAATCAACAACTCTTTTCCCCGGTTTAAAAAAATGAAATTGATCATCCAATTGCATAATTTTAAAAGCAGCCCGCCCTCGAAAACCCAATCGATGAGCTTCCAAAACATATGGATCATTAATTTGACGTTGCAACCATTTTGTGCTGGATGCTCGCCGTCCTTTTACTTTTTTTAATCGTGTTTTAAGTGGTCTGGCATTAAATTGCATATATCCTCCAATTTTTGAGAAATATTATATGCTTTTTTTATTAGTTTGTCAAAATGATTTTATGATTGAACCAAAATGTATCCATCTGATGTATTTGTAATAAATTTATCTGCATTTGATTCGCCAATTTTTTGTCGCAAAGCATAAATATGAGTTTCAACTGTATGCGTTTCACTATCCGGACGATAATTCCATACCTCCGTTAACAAATCAACTCTTGAAACCGATTCTGGCAATGATTTTATCAAATAAACAATCATTTGTGTTTCTTTTTCCGTTAAATGAATTTGTGTTTGACTCTTTTTATGCGTTAACAAACGATGAGAACCTTCAAATAAAAAATGCTTATTTTCAAATGAGGGAGCATTTTGTTGTTTTTGCAATAAATTTTTAATATGACCTTTTAACTCATTCAAAGAACAAGGCAAACTGATTTCTGCATCCGACTCTGGATGATGTCCTCCCAACAAAATAACTGGGTACTGTGGCGGATTTTTTAAAAATTCATCTATATCCTGTTGTTCACCATTTAACAACAATATATTATCAATACTATTCGTTTCATTATAAAGTGTCGGATTAAATTCTGCTAATGCATTCATTAGTGTATCCCTAAATAAAGAATTTTTTACATAAATTTGAATCATTGCCTTGCCTTTTTTTTTATTTTGCGTTAAAGTAGTGACATTCATCAGACATACTTATCATATCAGAAAGTTAAAAAAAATGACAACATTATTTTTATACCGCATTCTTGTCGTACTATTAAGCCCAATTATATATATATGGTTAGCTATCCGCTATATCAAAGGAAAAGAAGATAAAAAACGCTTTTGTGAACGATTAGGATATTCCAAGCAACCTCGTCCGAACGGTCGTGTTATATGGATGCATGGAGCAAGTGTCGGTGAATGTTTATCCATGTTACCCCTTGTTAAAAAACTACTTGCTGAAAATAAAAACTTATCTGTTATGGTAACATCCGGTACTGTTACTTCTGCAGCACTTATGGAAAAACGATTGCCAAAAGGAGCCTTTCATCAATATATTCCCGTTGATTTTCCTTGGGCAGCAAAACGATTTGTTCAACATTGGAATCCAACTGCTGTTTTATGGTTCGAATCTGATTTTTGGCCTAATTTATTAGTTGAAATTCACAAAAAGCAACACCCCCTTATCTTATTAAACGGACGTATTTCCGATAAGTCCTTTGCCAGATGGCAAAAAGCATCCAAAACAATCAGTGCTATTCAATCCTTATTTTCCTTATCATTTGGTCAAACAAAAGAAGATGCTCGTCGATTAAAAGTTTTAGGCGCAAAAAATGTTGTTAGCACGGGCAATTTAAAATTTGCCGCCGTTTGCCCACCGTTTGACTTAAAAGAATTAAAAGGATTAAAAAAATTCATTGGAGATCGTCCGTGTTGGTGTATGGCAAGCACGCATAGCAATGAGGAAGAAATGGGGGCATTTGTACACCAACAAATCAAACAAGAATACAAAAATTTATTAACAATTATTTCTCCTCGACACCCTAATCGGGCAGATGAAATTGAAAAAATGTTAAAAAAACAAGGCCTAACCGTTTCTCGACGTTCCCGTCAGGAAGAAATTGCCCCCCAAACAGATGTTTATTTGGCAGATACAATCGGTGAAATGGGTTTGATTTATCAGTTAGCACCTTTTGTTTTTGTCGGAGGTTCATTAATCCCTTTTGGCGGACAAAACATGTTAGAACCTATGCGCCTACACCGAGCTGTTATGATTGGACCACATGCTTTTAATTTCAG
>JAFZGR010000115.1 GCA_017555325.1 Alphaproteobacteria bacterium
AAACCATTTTTAATGAAATCAAGTGCGGGAGAACGGGCTGTTTTGATAGATCAAAATGGGATAGAATATAATGTTGGAGCTGCGGATAATCTGCCTAATCAGGGTGTAGTTGCTGAAGTGCATAAAACAGGCGTTGTTTTAACATATCCTGATGAGAGAGTTGTTTTAAATCTTTATCAGGAAAACCAATGTGTTTCGTTTTGCAAAAAATATCAGATTAATGAAAATTTAACACCTGAACAAATGAAAGAAAAATTATCAGGACAAACTGCACGTATAAAACCGTATCGCATAACATTTACCGATAAAGAGTGTCAAGATATTGCTTATTATGCACCACATTATGTGGATGTAAATTTGCCGTATTTCGGAAAAAAGGAATGTCAATCTGATGGCTTGAATATCAATCAGGAAGATTTATTGTTGAAATCATTGCAGTCAAACGGGATAACAGATATCGGTATTAAGGAAGAAACGGTACAAAATCAAAAATCGGAAGAATTATCGGATGAAAACCGCAGACAATTATATCAATTAGGTAATGATTTGATAAATAGCAAATAATTAAAAAAAGAATGCTTAGAAATACAAAAAAAGACTTGATTTTTAAAAAAATATATGTATAATAAACTCGATTCCGATTAAATCCTTGCTCTTGCTATCGGACAAGGGCTATGTTTCAGGCACTTATTCATGGGGAATATTTGTTATAACCGAAACGAGAAAAACCACAAGGAGAGGATATTATGCCTTTTTATGAAAACGTCTTTATTGCACGTCAAGATTTAACACCGGCAAAAGTTTCCGAATTAACAGACAAATATGCATCTGTTATTGAAAACAACGGTGGTAAAGTTTCAAAACGTGAAAACTGGGGCTTACGTACATTAGCCTACAAAATCCAAAAAAACCGCAAAGGTTATTATATGTTAATGAACATTGATGCACCAGCAGCTGCTGTTGTTGAAATGGAACGTTTAATGCGTTTGGATGAAAATTTATTACGCTATTTAACGGTGAAAGTTGATGCTTTAGAAGAAGGCCCATCTGTTATGATGGAACCAAAATCTCGCAAAGCAAAAACAGAAGATAAATATGATGTTGAAATTGCGGAAGGAGATATGTAATGGCTGAAAAAAGTTCATTTTATCGTCATAAAAAATCATGTCAGTTTTGCTCAAACGAAGTAACTGAAATTGATTATAAAGATGTTAAATTATTAAGCCACTTTATCACAGAACGTGGTAAAATGGTTCCATCCCGTGTTTCTGCTACATGTGCAAAACACCAACGCAGTTTATCAAAAGCAATTAAACGTGCTCGTTTCTTAGCTTTATTGCCTTTTGTTGCTGATTAAGAAAGGGGAATAAAATGGAAGTTATTTTATTAGAACGAATTGAACGTTTAGGACAAATGGGTGACGTGGTTAACGTTAAAAATGGTTATGCCCGTAACTATTTGTTGCCTCAAAAGAAAGCCTTACGTAAAACAAAAGACAACATGGCTTTATTTGAATCAAAACGGAAAGAATACGAAGCATACAACTTAAAATTAAAATCCGAAGCTGAAGATTTGGCTCAAAAAATGGAAAATTTATCAGTTGTTATCGTTCGTCAAGCTGCTGAAA
This sequence comes from Alphaproteobacteria bacterium, assembly GCA_017555325.1. Lineage (GTDB taxonomy): Bacteria > Pseudomonadota > Alphaproteobacteria > CAAHEQ01 > UBA3637 > RGIG4140. Next base: position 1,628 of record JAFZGR010000115.1, read on the forward strand.
CAGGTCAATTATATGGTTCTGTTACGGTTCGTGACATTTGTGATGCCGTTCGCGAAGCTGGTTTCAAAATTGAACGCCGTCAAATTGATTTAGGACAACCATTCAAAAATTTAGGTATTTTTGACGTTCGTTTGTCTTTGCATCCGGATGTTGCTCAAACTGTTCGTGTTAACATTGCACGTTCTGCTGATGAAGCAAAACGCGCTGCTAACAAACAAAAGAAGGCTGAAGAAGCTGCTGCTGCCACTGTT
>JAFZGR010000116.1 GCA_017555325.1 Alphaproteobacteria bacterium
AAATGCCGCTATTCGAAATGTGGTTTTTGCCGCAACAGCAAAAGGTTGGGAAGTGGTTGGCATTTTTGAAGCCACAGATGGTTTATTTTCTCGTCCGATGCGGTATAAGCCGTTAACGGTTGCCGAATTTGATTTCCCATATGCGTCATTAGGCGGTACAATGTTGGGTAGTAATAATACGGGTAATCCGCATTTACAACGCAAAGCAGACGGTACAATAGAAGAATTGACAGATGCTGAATTAGATAAACGTTTTCAAGACGGTGTTGCTGAATTAGGTATTTCAGCTTTGGTTGTTGTTGGTGGTGACGGTTCTATGGCCATTGTTAGTAAATATTGCAAAAAAGCCGGCATTTCCATGATTGGTATTCCCAAAACGATTGATAATGATGCACCGGGGACAGACGTTGCTATCGGGTTTGAAACTGCTGTTCAGGTTGTGACGGAAGCATTGGATAAATTAACAACAACAGCAACATCACACAATCGTGTAATGGTTGCTGAAGTAATGGGCCGCGGAGCTGGTCATTTAGCTTTGGAAGCAGGTATTGCCGGATATGCTGATGTAATTTTAATTCCGGAAATTGATTACACATATGAAGGTGTTGTGCAAAAATTGCGGGCAGTACAGGCACAGGGTAAACGGTACGGATTAGTGGTTGTTGCCGAAGGAGTTAAAAATATTGACGGTCAACATTCATTTGCCGGAAATGGTAAAACATTTAGAGGTGTTTCTGATTCTTTGGTTCAAAAATTACATGAAGAAGGCTTTAATGTTCGGGGAAATGTGTTAGGACATATTCAACGAGCAGGAACACCGGTTCCTGCTGACAGATTGTTAGCTGCTCAATTTGCAACTCGTGCCGTTGAATTGATTGCACAAGGCGAATCTAATCGGGTTGTTATTTATAAAGACGGTGAAGTCAAAGATGAAGCTTTGGATACTATTTTAAAAATTGCCAATACACCGGTTAATCCGACAGGAGATTTGGTAAAAACCGCTCGTCAGTTAGGAATTTATGTCGGAGAATAAAAGAATAGTTGCTTTTATAAAAGAAGTGACTTATACTGTTAGAGTAGAATAAGGAGAATAACATGGAAAAAATTGAAAAACATTTAGCAGCATTAAAAGCAAAACACGCAGATTTAGATGCGAAATTATTGGAAGAAGAAGCACGTCCTTTACCGGATACATTAAAAATCCAAGAATACAAAAAACAAAAATTAGCTGTTAAACAAGAAATTGAACAAATTGAAAAAAACGCATAATTGATTGTTTTTTAATTTATCGAAAATCCCCGTCTGAAAAGGCGGGGATTTTATGGAATTGAAAGGGATATGATTGACTTGGCAAGCGGTGTAGAAAATTCAGTAGAACACAATGTTTGTGAAGCTTTTGTGCATAGAGCTTTTTTTTGAAAGGTAAATAGGTTGCTATCTATACAAAAAGGTACGTTTTTTTGCAACATTTTTTCACTTTTTTTAATTTTTTTAATTGCGATTAAATTATTCAAATAAAATAATAATCGTTTTTTTAATCGATTTTTCCGATTCGAATAGGGAAAAAACGAATATTTTGGTACAATATAAATTGTACAGATTGAAGCATGTGTATGAAGATATGAAGTGAAGTATAAAATATGACTAAAAATACAAATAAAATAATTGAAGCATTAACCAAAGCAATTATGGATAATGATGCGGAGAAAATAGATACTTTATTACTAACTCTTTCTAGAAGACATCAATAAACCGAATAAAGAAGGAGATCTGCTTGTACACGTTGCTACTATCCACGCTAATAAAGACACACTACTCAAACTGCTGGAAAAAGGAGCGGATATAAATGGACGTAATAGTCGTGGCTATACGCCATTAGATTGTGTTACGCTTAACTATGAAGAAAGGAAATGGGGAATATTCAGATTTGCGCATGAGGTACTTTCTATACCGGATTTTATAAAAGTACATAGTATGAAAAAAGAACTTGAAAGCTTAGGCGGTAAAATGACAAGGGAAATTGGGGGCGGGGGTTGGAGTGCTCGTAGGCCCCATTTCATAAAAGGGACGAATGTTGTTAAAGAGCCTTCTGTAAAAGAAAATTCGGCAGATATAAACGAGGATCTCTCTGCAAATGAAAATCAGATAACAGATGTTGATTTAAAATCTGTATTGCAAGAGAATGCTCAATACATTCATACAGATGAAACATTACGAAGAGATGAAAATATTCATACTCAGATCGGAAATGAACATTAAAATAGTTTTATAATTACCCTTAATCCCGATAGCGTAATCGGGATTTTTTTTATTGAACCAAACGGCGTATGAATGGTAGTAAGTGAGCTGATGCAGAAAATTCAGAAAAACACAAGGTTTGTGAAACTTTTGAACTGCTGAATAATGTTTGAAAGGGATAATGTTTCTTGTGTTTGCTTGCGGAGA
>JAFZGR010000117.1 GCA_017555325.1 Alphaproteobacteria bacterium
CTAATGTCATGTTTTGAACAGTTTTGACCATTTCAGCTACGTGCTTATCAATTTTTCTGTCGATTGTTTTTAATGTGCCGTCAATTTGTTGAATTATAGAAGTATTTATGTTTTCTTCTTCAATCAAACGACTCCGAATGTGTTCTAGCGTATCAGAGGCATATGATCCGATGTGTTGAGCAAATTTTTGACACTGGTCAGGCGTGCTTAAATCCAGTGAACAACATTCGCTGGTTTCAAAAGAATAAACGATATAACGTCTGTCTTGGTTTGTTTTTTTATTTGCAACCCATGTGTAAGTCAACTCCGATTTTAACTTGGTAAATTCTGAAAATTCTTTGTTGTTTATAGACATATTGTTATCTCTCCAAAACAGTTTTATTCAGTATTATGTCAAAAAAATACAAGATTGTCTGAAAAGCATAGATGTTAAAACCGATGATATCAAAAAACAATCTTATTCTAAAAAAAGTTTATCATAAAGAATGTAAAATTAAAAGTAAAAAAGGCAACATGAAAAAGAAAAACAAAAACAAATATTAACATCAAACCCTTGCAAGGCAAACGCTATTTATGAATAAGGAGAAAAGTATGAAAAAAAATGTAAAAATGATTTTATTATCTTTGTTTATTTCTTTTGCTGCTATAGGAACAGCAAATGCGGCTAATCATTATGGAACTTATTTACATGGTAAATGGGGAGCGAGTAGCGCAATTTATGTGTTAAAAAAAGACTTAGAAGCAAAAAAAATGTTACTGGAAAATGTCCTCATTTTCCTCACAATGATGAGGAAGCGGTATTTATAGAATTTACATCTAAAACAAGAGAAGCTGAATGGGAAAGATATAACGGGGGTATAATTGGTATATCGGGGGAAATTGAATATAGGGATATGGGAGCCGGACCCAAACCAGTTATTTGGAATCCAAAAATTAGATGGGATTAATTAACGGTTATTCTTTTACATAAAAGAGAGTTTAAACAAACTCGCTTTTGTTTTTTTTGTATTTTACTTCTCCTTTTTTGGCAAGAGATTTTAATTCAGGAGGAAAGACCCCTCTGAAATAATAAACACTGTTTTTTTTGTATAATCTTGTTTGCCTTTGACTCATATTTTTATTACCTGACTGGACCACCCTTATGGACCAATCATAAAAAAGTAATAAAAACAAAAAATAACTATTTGATAATTAGGGATTATTATGTGGATTGGCGGAGAGAGTGGGATTTGAACCCACGGTACGAATAAATCGCACAACAGATTTCGAGTCTGCCGCATTCGACCACTCTGCCATCTCTCCATATTTACACCAAGTTGCGACAGCCTCTCAATCTGTTGTTAAAAACATTCTGTTTTCAACAGATTTGTCCGCTTCGCGTTCCATTACATGACCGAGTCTGCCGCTCGCAATTACGCGGTGTTTCTTTTGTTGATTTTTGATAACAGTGTTTAATGAAAATCAACCTATTGAAACATTGACTTTTATACACTATTTGTTTTTAAATAGCAAGCTTTATTTTGCTGCTGAAACCGATGACTATATAAAATTTTTAAATCATTTGTTTTATTTGTTGACAAACGTATCTTTTTATAAAATACTAATGTTGTAAAAATCAAGGAAGAATTATGAAAAAATGCTTGATATTTTGTTTGTTCGTTTTTGTTTCTGTTATCGGTTTGGCAGGTTATTATTGGTATTTTTTGTATCAGTATACTGAAAAAATTTATTTTTCCAATGGTAATGTTCAATCTGAAACCACTTATAAAGGGCGTGTAAAAAACGGATTATCCAAAATGTATTATGAAAACGGAAAAATCCGGTTGGAAATGATGTATCAGGATGGTCGTTTAAATGGTCCGTTTAAACAATATTATTCTTCCGGACAATTAATGTCTGAATTTACACGCATTGGCGAAAAAATAGAGGGTGTTTTAACGGAATATTTTCCCAATGGCAAAGTACGATATATGGAAACGTATAATAATAATCTGTTAGATGGTGTTTCCCGAGAATATTACATTTCCGGTTTGCCCAAAGAAGAGGTTATGTATCAACGTAATATTCGAAATGGAATGAGTAAAATATATTACGAGAATGGAAATGTTGCAATTGAAACACCATATAAAGATGATAAAATAACAGGGGAAAAAGTTGTTTATTATCAAAATAGTCTTGTGAAGATGCGTATTCCGTTTGAAGAGAATAAAGCACAAGGAATTGCAAAATCATATTATGAAAATGGTGTTTTGCGTGCGGAAATTCCTTATCATAATGATATGATACACGGACTTATGCGTGAATTTGATGAACAAGGAAGAATAATTGGACAATATCCGTACGTGCAAGATGAAAGAGATGGTGTTTCAAAGCTTTTTGATGAAAATGGATCAGTTATGTTGGAAATGCCGTACTGGAAAGGTAAAATGAATGGAATATCCATAGAATATTTTGCAAATGGTAAGATACATGGGAAAGTTCCCTATTTGAACGATTATAAGGAAGGATTGGCTCAGTTTTTTTATCCGGATGGTCAAATTGCTAAAGAAATTGTTTTTGCAAAAGATAAATTTGAAGGGATAAGTAAAAATTATCATCGGGATGGTACTTTGATGTTGGAAGTATTTTTCAGAAATGATAAAATTGTGGAGGGATTTTCTTATAAAACAGGACAAAAGGATCCGTTGTCAGAAGAGGAATTGAAAGCCTTAAAAGCATTACAGCATATTTTGTTTTATGATAATCGTTCCGTGGATGAACAGTTATTGGATAATATTTCCATTGAATAAAAAAGTAGGGCAATATGGATATAACATATCAGGAACAAAGAGGATGTTTGACTGTTGTATTATCCGGCAATTTATTACATATTGATTCTCAATTTAATAAAGAAGAGTTATTTCGATTTGCCCGAACAAACCAAGTTAAAAATATTGTAATTTGTCAACAGAATATGGACGAATGGGATTCTTCTTTGGTGGTTATTCTTTTTCAGTTAATGAAGATCGCACAAGATAGAGGTATCTCTATTGATATTACTGCAATGCCTGATGGTTTACAAAAATTATTATTTTTGTCGTTGACAGTGGATCGACACCCAATTAAATCTAAACATAATAAAAGTGATTTTTTGGAAAAAGTTGGTACATGGGGTATAAATACGATTTCTTCTATTAAACGAGGGTTTTTGTTTTTAGGCTCCTGTTTTCATTCTCTTGGGCGATTTTTTACCGGTTGTGCTATATTTCGGTCGGTTGATTTGTGGCGCATTTTGGATGATTGTGGTCCGAAAGCGATTTTAATTGTTTCTTTAATTAGCTTTATGGTTGGCTTAATTTTGGCTTTTGTCGGTGCCATTCAGTTAAAAACGTTTGGGGCACAAATTTTTGTAGCCAGTCTTGTTACAATCGGGATGATTAGAATTATGGGGGCTATAATGGTGGGAATTATTATGGCTGGTCGTACAGGGGCATCCTATGCTGCTACTATTGGAACAATGCAGGTAAATGAAGAATTAGATGCTTTGAAAACAATGGGTATTCCTGTAACGGATTTTTTAATATTGCCCCGAGTTGTTGCCCTTATCTTAACAATGCCGTTATTAGTTTTGTTGGCTGATTTTGCCGGTATGCTTGGTGGTGGTTTTGTTGGCACTTTGATGTTGGAAATTCCGCCGGAAGAATATTGGAAATATGCATGGAAAGCGTTTGATTTGACAAGTTTTTTAGTCGGAATATTTCATGGAATTGTTTTCGGTTTTGTTATTTCGTTGAGTGGTTGTTATTTTGGTATACATTGCGGACGAAATGCGGACAGTGTGGGGGTTGCCACAACAAATGCTGTTGTTTGGGCAATTGTTTGGATGATTGTTTTAACGGGCATCATTACGTTTTTTTGTGAGGTGTTTGACATATGACAAAAGAAACAATTATTGAAACAGAACGCTTAACAATGGGATATGGTTCATTTGTTTTGCAAAAAGAAATGAATTTTAAAATTAATGCACATGATATTTTTATTATTATGGGTGGTAGTGGTTGTGGTAAAAGTTCCTTGTTGAGAGTTTTAACCGGTTTGGTTTCGCCTCTTAAAGGGAATGTTTATATCAAAGGTGTTAATTTTACAACGGCTTCTCCTGAAGAAAAAAAAGAGATAATGAAAAAATGTGGTGTTTTATACCAAAGTGGTGCTTTATTTAGTTCGATGACTTTGGCTGAAAATATTGCTTTGCCGCTTCAACAATATACGGATTATTCCCCAAAAACAATTGATGAAATTGTTTCATTAAAATTAGCATTAGTTGGTTTGTCCGGTTTTGAAACATTTTATCCGTCTGAGATTAGTGGTGGTATGAAAAAACGGGCAGGATTGGCGCGTGCGCTGGCGCTTGATCCGGATATTGTGTATTTTGACGAGCCGTCCGCCGGTTTGGACCCGATTAGTTCTAAATTGTTGGATGACTTAATGAAAAATATTAATCAAACTTTGGGAACAACATTAGTGGTTGTGACACATGAGTTGGATTCTTTACTAGATATTGGAACAAACGGTATTTATTTGGATGCAGATAGTAAAACCATTATTGCGAATGGTTCTCCGAAAGAATTATTAAAGAATCCGCCAAATCAAATTGTATATGAATTTTTAACGAGAGGAAAACAAAAAAATGTCAAATGAACCTAATAAAAAGCGGATTGGATTGTTTTTGATTGTCGGGTTTCTTTGTTTTTTTGGTTTAATCGGTAAATTTGTTATTGCTCGTATTATGCCGAATAATCAAAATGTGTTTGTGATGTTTTTTGATGAATCGGTGAAGGGATTAAATATCGGATCGCCGGTAGTTTTGGAGGGTGTGGAAGTTGGAAAAGTAACACAAATTTCTTTGGTTACTGATCCTGATACACTTGCTTTTAGTATTCCAGTATATGTCAGATTGAAAAAAGATGACCGGACAAGTGATTTGTTTCAATCGGTTTTCGGACGAGGAAAAACGAAAGAACAAATTATATCTGAATTGATTAATAAAGGTTTGCGGGCACGATTGGTTAGTCAGAACTTTTTAACAGGGCAATTAATGATTGAATTGGTTATGCAACCGAATACGCCTATTCATTTGGTTGATATTCCGCAGGTGAAAGGACTAATTCAAATACCAACCGTATTATCAACAATGGGAGAATTATCCAAAGGTATTCAAGATTTACCTTTAAAGGCAATGATTAACAAACTAAATAATATATTAAATGTATTTGAAACAGAATTGCCGGCAATTTTTCCTCAGTTTAAATTATTGGGTGAAAATTTAAATAAGGCTGTTCCGGCATTTACATTATTGGGTCAAAAAATGAATAAAACGGTAGATAAAATTGATGGGCAAGTTCCCAAAACAACGGCAACAATTAATCATTTGAATACAACACTGGATGATATTAGTCATGCGGCAAAAGCTTTACGTAATTTTGCAGATTATTTGGAGCGGCATCCGGAATCATTATTAAGAGGAAAATAGAAATATGAAAAAAATTGGCATATGTTTAACAGTTGTGATTTCGTTTTTATTAATGGGATGCTTTGGTGGAAAAAGTAAGCCATCGTCTTTTTATACGTTGTCAGTATCAGAAAAAACGCAACCTATTAGTACCATAAAAAAGAGTATAGGTGTTTTGCCTGTTCGGATTCCTGATTTTTTAGATCGTCCTCAAATTGTGCTGAGTGCAAATTCAACACAATTAAATGTTTCAGAAACAAATCGTTGGATTGAGCCTTTATCGCTTGTGACACAACGGGTTCTGATTGCTGATATTCAAAAAGAATTACCGAACGCATATGTCAAAACAAAAGGATATGATAATGCTGTTTTTCAACGATTGATTCAAGTTGAAGTAAATGGGATGAATGGGGAATTTGATAAAGAGGCTACTTTATCTGTTTGGTGGTCTGTTTTAAATAATAATGGGCAGGAATTATACCGGAGCCGATTTGAATCAGCTATTTCAATGGGAAAAACATATGATTCTTTTGTGTTGGCTCAAAGTGTTCTCTGGGGACAATTATCTGAAGCAATCGCGCAATATGTGAGTAATCATTAGAAATGTCTTTATCTTATATAGTGTTTTTTTAGTTCGTCCATCTAAAAGATGTGAAAAATTTTTTTGACATTTCAAATGAAAAAGAGTATAGTAAAGTGTTTCGCCCTGTTTTAAAACGGGTGTTATTTAAAACTGTTTGGCGAAAGAGTTCAATTTATAATAAAGAGGAAAATACAAATGATAGAAATTAAATTACCGGATGGATCAAAAATGAATTTTGATTCTGGCGTGAATGGGTTAGATGTTGCACACAAAATCAGTGAAGGTTTGGCAAAAAATGCCGTAGCTATTCAGTTGAATGATAATTTGACAGATTTAACAACACCCATCACAACTAATACATCTGTTTCTATCATCACAACAAAAAATCCGGAAGCTTTACCGATTTTACGCCATACTGCTGCGCATGTTTTAGCGCATGCCGTTACGCGGTTATATCCTTCGGCACAAGTGACAATTGGTCCAGCAGTTGAAAACGGGTTTTATTATGATTTTTTTGGTATCGTAGTTAAGGAATCGGATTTGCCAAAAATAGAAGAAGAAATGTCTAAAATTATTGAGGCAGATTATCCGATTGTTCGTTCTGTTGTTTCTCGGGCGGAAGCGGTTCGTATTTTTACGGAACGTAATGAAAAATATAAATTGGAAATTTTAAATGAAATGCCGGAAGATGTGGCTGAAGTTTCTTTATATACGCAAGATGATTATGTTGAATTGTGTCGTGGTCCGCATTTAATTTCTACCGGCAAATTGGGAAAAGCTTTTAAATTAACAAAAGTATCAGCTTCTTATTGGCGAGGGGATAGTTCTCGGGAATCATTGCAACGTATTTATGGAACAGCATTCTTTACGGAAAAAGAATTAAAAGCTTATTTTACGATGTTGGAAGAAGCCGAAAAACGAGATCATCGTAAATTGGGTAAAGAAATGGACTTTTTCCATTTTGAAGAGTATGCACCAGGGGATGTTTTTTGGCATCAACGTGGATGGACGTTCTTTCAGAAACTAATCGAATATATGCGTCGTCGTCAAAAAGCCGTTGGTTATGAAGAAGTTAATACGCCTCAGATTATGAACAGGGTTTTGTGGGAAACATCTGGTCATTGGAATTGGTACAAAGAAAATATGTTTACAACAACAATTGAAGAAAAAGAATTTGCTATTAAACCAATGAATTGTCCTGGTTCTGTGTTAATTTATAAACAAGGAATTACCAGTTATCGGGATTTGCCACGTTATATTGGGGAGTTTGGTCGGGTACATAGATACGAAGCTTCTGGTGCATTGCACGGATTATTACGTGTTCGGGCATTTACACAAGATGATGCACATATTTTCTGTACACCGGAACAATTAAAAACAGAATTGCAAAATGTTGTAGCCCTTATGATTAGTATTTACAAAGATTTTGGCATGACGGATATGCAAATTAAATTGTCAACTCGTCCAGCTGAAAGAATTGGTTCTGATGAAATATGGGATTTGTTGGAAACGGCATTGGCAGATGCATTAACAGATATGGGGTATACATACACAATCAATGAAGGAGACGGAGCTTTTTATGGACCTAAATTGGATTTTAAATTTAAAGATGCAATTGGTCGTGAATGGCAATTAGGTACTTTACAGGCAGATTTAAATTTACCGGAACGTTTTGATATTTCTTATGTCGGGGAAGATGGTGAAAAACATCGCCCGATTATGTTGCACAGAGCTTTGTTTGGTTCATTAGAACGGTTTGCAGGTGTTTTACTGGAAAACACGGCAGGGCATTTGCCATTTTGGTTGGCTCCTGTTCCTGTTATGGTTATGCCGGTGACAGAAGAACAAAACGAATATGCTAAAAAGATTCAACATCGTTTGCGTATTGCAGGTATTGAAGCTGAAACTGATTTGCGAAACGAAAAAATCAGTTATAAAGTTCGGGAACATTCATTAAAGAAAATTCCGGTTCAATTGGTCGTTGGAAAAAAAGAAGCTGCTGAAGGAACAGTTACTATTCGTCGGTTAGGCTCAGATAAACAAACGGTTATGCCTTTTGAAGATGCTTTAAAACAATTTAAACTGGAAGTTCGTATGCCTGGTTTGGAATATGAAGATTAAGAAAATAAACATTAAAGAAAAACGGCGAAAATTTCGCCGTTTTTTTTGTTATTAGGAAAACATTCTCTAGCTTTGTAAGCGCTTTTTTTTAACACTGGGTAAAGTGAAATAATTTAGCTAGCTATGAGATTCGTAAAATACGAACTAAATTTGAAAGCGTTAATGTTTCTTGAATTGGTTTGTATAAGTTGTGATATTTTCACAAGGCATGAAATTGGTTGTTTTGTTAACACAAGTAATTTTACTTCATATATTGAAAAATATATCAATATCTATTTTTCCGATGCTGTTTTAAATCGTGTTAAGATAATAATATCTTTTACGTTTACCGTGTTTTTTATAACAGCGATTACAGAATCTAATTCTGCTTGATTTTCAGAAATTCCCATTAAA
>JAFZGR010000118.1 GCA_017555325.1 Alphaproteobacteria bacterium
GGTCCTATTGCTGCCATGTCGCATTATAAAAAAGTTTATACGCCGTTTCAGGTTGAGGCTGATTTGATGTATAGTGATTCTCGTACAAGCGGTTTTGTCAGAGATGTTCATCTGTATGAGTTGAAAAAAACAACGCCGGGGATGTGGGAAGGATTGATTGATACATTTGATTTACCGATTCCGGATTCATTTAATCCGATTTGTGCTAATTGTACGGATAATTCGAAGGAATGTATTGCATGTAAATCAAAGCATGCCCTTAAACGGCAACGGTTTCGGGTTTTTGTACGGGTTCAGAAGAACGGGACCCCGCATTTATCTAATCCGTTAGGTTTTTTGGTTAATTCATATAATACATTATATGTTCCGATACGAGAAGATGAAAAATATTGGGGCATTCCTTCTGATTTAAAACCAGATTTGTAATTAGTCATTTTTTGTTAGACGACCATATATATCAGAAAAACGGATGATATCATTCTCATCTAAAATATTGCCGGTTTGAATCTCAATAAAACAAATAGGTTTGTTTGTTTTATTTGCAATGCGGTGTTTTGTTTGCTTTGGAATGTATAAAGAATTATTTTCAGATAATGTTAATGTGTTTTCTCCCAAAGTGATAAATCCAGACCCTTGAACCATAATCCAATGTTCATTACGATGAGTATGCATTTGTAAAGATAATGCTTGATAGGGATTTACAATTATTTTTTTTATAATATATGTTTCACCGATATCAATGGTTTCCCAGGTTCCCCAGGGGCGAATGTCTTTATCTCCGATTTTGTAATTGATATGCATTTTTTTATTCCTTTTTGTTTTTTTGATTTCTTTTTTTTATAAAAAAATGAAAAAAAATGCAAATAAAATAAAAAATGCTTGCGAAAATCTTTTTTTTGCATATCATAAAATAGCTGATTAAAATTTATAAGGAGAAGATATTATGCCATCAGTTGTAAACGGTGATAAATGTGTTTTGTGTAAAAGTTGTGTGGAAGTTTGTCCGGTTGGAGCTTTTCACGAAGGAGATACACAAGTAGTTGTTAATCCGGATGATTGTATTGAATGTGGTGTTTGTATATCCGAATGTCCGCAAGGTGCAATTTCTATGTCAGATGAAGCTGATGAAAAGTGGATTAAATTTAATGCTGAAAAATCAGCAGAATGGCCAAAAGCATAATGGGTTAGGCACATTTAAAATCACCGTTTAATTTTTAAACGGTGATTTTTTTATATCAAACATAACTTATCCGGTGTACAAGGGTAGAGTCTCGTAAAAAGAATCATGGCTGTATTTTACTATTTACATAATGTGAAAAATAAGATAAATTTAAAATAATTCTAAAATTTATAAGGTGTTTTTATGAAACAATTGGGTCATTATTTATTTAAATACATTATACATAAAATGATTAACTTTTTTTATTTTAAAGAGTTACATCCGTTAGAACGCAATATTCGATTGATGTATTTATATAATTTATTTGTTAAAATGATGATTTCATTGCCGATTGAAGCCATTTTTTTTGCTCAGATTACCGGTAATTATACACAGGCAATGAGTGTTTATGCTATTGTTTACAGCATTGGTGTTTTAACCAGTTTACCATTAGGGGTATTGGCGGATAAAGTTGGTAGAAAAAAGGTGAGTGTTTTGGCGGCAGGAGCTCGTTTTTCATCCGTAGTTGTGTATGCTTTTTCCGATTCATATGGGATGTTATTGATTGGGAGTATTTTTGCCGGTTTGTATCGAGGGGTTGGTTCCGGTAACAATGCCGCATTGTTATACGAAAGTTTAGATAAATTGAATCAAAAAGAAAAATATCACGATGTTATGTCTGTTATGTCAGCATTCGGCATGTTTGGATTAGGGTCTGGTTCTTTGTTATGTGGTGTTTTTGCTTGGTTTTCTTTGCAAGCTGCCATGTATGCAACAATTATTCCGATGTCAATTTTGTTGATTGTCAGTTTGTTTTTAACCGAACCGACTGTTAATCGTCCTCCTTTGGAAAATCCGTATAAACATTTGTGGTCTGCATTAAAATATTTAAAGCGGGAAAAACGGTTGTCTTGCTTTATATTAGCAGATTCGGCACATTTTGCTTTAAATGAATCAGCTTTTTCGTTTAATGGGAATTTTTATAAAACCATTATTCCGGAATGGTCTTTGGGAGCATTCCGATTTGTTGGGAATATGTGTAATGGATTTATGAATTGTTTTTCTGCTAAAGTCGCACAAAAAATCGGGTTAAAAAAAACAATACTCGCCGGAGCAATGACAGATGATATTGTAAATATTTTAGCATCGATTTTTGCAAATCCGATTAGTTTGATTTTTAAAACGGCCGGTTCGGGTGCTAATGGAATTTATTCGCCGGCTTCATGTGTATATCTGCAACAATTGGTATCTGAAAAAGAAAGAGGTACATTGTTGTCTATATCTGCGTTGGTTATTTGTTTGTTTTACAGTATTGGAACAATGTTTGTCGGTTGGATTGCCGATTTAACGAATCCGGCTATTGCGTTATTAAGCGGATATTCTTTGGCATTAGCGGCAGATTTTTTGTATTTTTGGGCTTTTCGCCAAAAGCCGATTTTGGACGTATTGCCCCAAACGGTTGTCGGTTCTGAACAGGTGTCGGTCTAATTTATTTTGTATATAGTGGAGAATCAAGCGTTTCTGTTAAATTTAGCGGATATGTTTCCTCAATGGTATAATATTTTCCTTCTCCATTTTCCCGTGCATGACTGGCAAACAGGCAAAATGAATCAACTAAAAACGGTTTTGAATGAAACAGATTATTTCGTCCGATATATTCAAAAACTTCTGCCATAGTCGTACCTGTTAATTTTGCTAAAGAAACATGTGGAACAAATTTAAATTTATCGGCATTGCCAGCCCCTGAATTGATAACTGCTTTATCAATTTTTTCTTGTAATTCACCGATAAGTTTTGGAGTGTCAACACCGGTCCAAATATGATGCGGTTGATCCCCATGTGCAAAATATCCGATTTCTTTAAAAGCCATATGAAAAGCGGGAAAACGAATGTATCTTAATTCTTTTAAAACGTCTTCTGCAACGGGTTCGGATACATTGCCGACAAAACGCAAATTTAAGTTTAATCGTTCTTTTGTATGCCATTGTGCCCCATATAATCCGCCCCGTAAAGAATACAGCTCTTCTTTTATTTCTTCAGGTAAATCGATACCAACAAAAAGACGTAACATAAAAAAACTCCTTTTCAAATTGATAAAAACAGTATATAATGAAAAAAAACAAAAGGAAAGAAAAAATGACAATATTAAAAGTTTTTGAAGTGCCGTCACCGGTTTTGGAACAAAAGGCCTTGCCCGTTGATGTGGTTACCCCTGAAATTAAACAAGTTTTAGCTGATATGTTGGAAACAATGTATGCAACGCATGGTGTCGGATTAGCCGGAAATCAGGTTGGTTTGTTGCAAAGATTAGTTGTAATGGATTGTGCCGGTGCTGATGAACAGCCAAATCCAATTAAAATGGTTAATCCGGAAATTATTGAAAAATCCGAAGAGTTGGTTTTGCACAATGAGGGTTGTTTATCTATTCCTAGAGAATATGCTGATGTAGAGCGACACGAATGGGTTATTGTTCAATATTTAGATGAAAATGGCAAACAACAAACATTAAAAGCAACAGGATTGTTATCTATTTGTGTGCAACATGAAACAGATCATTTAGACGGAATTTTGTTTATTGATCATCTATCACCGTTAAAGCGTAAACGGTTATTAAAACATTTAGAAAAACGTCGGCGGAAAGCCGCAGAAGCGGAATTATAAATTTAAGGGTAAAAAAAATGAAAGTTGTTTTTATGGGAACTCCGGATTTTGCCGTTCCGGTCTTGGAAAAATTGGCAGAAAAACATCAGGTTGTTTGTGTTTATACGCAACCGCCTCGTCCGGCAGGAAAAGGATATAAATTAACACCATCGCCTGTTCATCAAAAAGCAGAAGAGTTTGGGATTTCCGTCAGAACGCCGGTTTCTTTGCGTAAATCGGAAGAACAACAGGCATTTGCTGATTTACAGGCTGATGTTGCCGTTGTCTGTGCTTATGGATTGATTTTGCCACAAGCAATATTGGATGCCCCTAAAAAAGGGTGTATTAATATTCATGCCTCATTATTGCCTCGTTGGCGGGGGGCTGCTCCGATACAGCGTGCTATTCAGGCAGGCGATACGCAATCGGGTGTTACTATTATGCAAATGGATGCAGGATTGGATACCGGAGATATGTTGCTTGTTGAAACGTGTCCGATACAGTCAGATACAACAGCACAAATGTTGCATGATACACTTTCTGAAATGGGGGCTCGTTTAATTATTCAAACATTGGATTCGGATTTAAAGCCGGTTGCTCAACCGATAGAAGGTATCACTTATGCCGAAAAAATTCAAAAAAGTGAGGCGTTAATTGATTGGAATTTGTCGGCAACACAAATTTGCCGAAATATTATGGCTTTTAATCCGTATCCGACGGCTTATACCCTTTATAAGGGAGAACGGATCAAAATATTTACAGCGGTTGCAATGGATGAAATAACTGATAAATCGGCAGGAACAATTTTAGATGAAGATTTAAAAATTGCTTGTGGTGATGGTACGGTTCTAAAAGTTTTAACGTTGCAAAGAGCCGGTAAAAAAATGATGAGTGCATCTGATTTTATGAAAGGCAATTCTTTAACGGTTGGAGAACGATTTGCGATATAAACTGGTTATTGAATATGATGGAACACCTTTTGTCGGTTGGCAACGTCAAAAAGACGGTATATCTGTTCAGGAAGTTTTGGAAAAGGCTTTATCAACAGCTGTTCGAGAGCCGATTGTGTTGTTTGGTAGTGGTAGAACGGATACCGGTGTTCATGCTTTGGCTCAGGTTGCACATTTTGATACGGGAAAAAAACTGGATTGTTTTCGGTTAAGAGAATCTTTAAATGCTTTGGTTAGACCTTATCCGATTAGTATTCATTTAGCCGAACCTGTTTCAGAGGATTTTCATGCTCGTTTTAGTGCAAAAGAACGAACATATATTTATCGGATTTTAAATACTCGTTTTCCGCCGGCATTGGATAAAAATAGGGTATGGTGGTATTCTTGTCCATTAGATGTTCAAAAAATGAATGAAGCAGCACAGTTATTGCTCGGAAAACATGATTTTTCTACTTTTCGAGCATCAGAATGTCAGGCAAAATCGCCTGTAAAAACATTGGATTTTATTGAAGTAAAAACCGTTTCGTCCAATATGATTGAGATGATGGTAAAGGCTCGTTCTTTTTTACATCATCAAGTAAGAAATATAATGGGTTCATTGGTGAATGTTGGTTCTGGAAAATGGACGGTATCTGATTTTAAAAAGGCTTTAGAGGCAAAAGATCGACGAGCCGGCGGACAAACAGCTCCGGCGGCTGGATTATATTTTGTTTCCGTTCGGTATGAATAACAACTTGTGTTCAAATTGATTTTTTTATATGATTGCTTGTAGATATTTTCCATTTTTGCGAAGCCAAATTTGTGCTTCGGCTTGTTCTGATTCTAACAGGGCAACGGTTTTCCAAAAGGCAGAACTGTGATTCATCTCTTTTAAGTGAGATACTTCATGTGCAATAATATAATCTATAACGAAACGAGGAGCAAAAACCAGTTTCCAGCAAAAATTTAAATCTTTTCGGGAGGAACAGCTTCCCCAACGGGTTGATGTGTTTCGTAATGTGATTTTATGGGGTTTTTCATTTAACTTTTCGGCTAATTGAAAGGCTTTTTCTTGAATATAAACATATAATTCTTTTTTTGCAAAATCAGTGATTCTTCGATGAATAAATTCTGCATCTCCACCAACGATTAACAGGTTTTCTTGGCATAAAATGCCGTATTTGTGTTCCGGATTATGACAAATTTGATAGGTCGTTCCTAAAATTGTTAAAGTATCATTGTGTTTAAATCGAATGGGCGGTATTTTATTTTCGGTTTGCTTTTTTATCCATTCCAAATTTTCTTCGGCAAAAGAAATTGCTTTTGTTTTTCGACAATACCAAGGGCATGTCAGGATAATATTACCGGAAGGATTAAGACGAAGACGAATGTTTTTTGTTTTTCGCTTTTTTTCAAAAAATAGAAAATAATCACCGATTTTTATTTTTTCCATTGATATATAAACCTTTTTATTTTAAAATAACGCTGTTTGGTATAGTTTAACATAAAAGAAAGGAAAAATAAATGCTAAAAAACTTATCTAAAATATGTATTTGGTTGATTGTTCGTGCATTTATCTTTTTTGTATTGGTTTGGATATTGTTAGGTATTAATCCGACAGATACATATAATCGCATTTATCAAAGGGCAATTGCTTTGAAAACTGGAACATTTTCATTTTCACAAAGTTTATCCCATACGGCTCGTAATATGGGTAAAGTCGCAGATTATCATCTGAAAGAAGCTGCTGAACGAATTGATGGAAAAGATCCGTATCAGGACTATAATTCAACATTAGACAGAAATATTCGTCAGGATTTTAATCAATAGTGATAATTTTATAAAAAAACCGTCTCTTTTTACGCAAAATAAACGGAGGCGGTTACAGATTTATAAAATTTAAGTTTGTCTGTTTTTTTTGATTTTGTATGGTTAGTATAAGTGCAATTGGATTGTGTGTATAATTAAAATTATTTCTAATAGTTTGAGGTTTTTCTTCAAGTACTTTGAGGTTGTTATATGAGCAATCAAAATCATGTCGTATAATAGAATGGCTTCCTTTAAGAGATGTCAATTTATTATGAGAACAATTATAATCCTATGGGGAAGCATTTGGCACACAATCTAATGTATTCAATTTATTAAACGAACAATTAAAAGACCCTTTAATTATTTTTGGCGTCCCTTTCAAAGAAAATAGCTGGTTACAAGAGCAGTTAAAATTACCTTCTAGGATAACATTGGATAAATCTGGTAGTTTTGTTGAATTGGAATGAGATAAATCTATATCACCGTTAAAAATAAATTCTTCATTTTTTGGTAAATCAAGTAGATTATATAATTTTCCATTCTTTTTAAAATGAAATGTGTTTTCAACATCTTCCATAATTTTCAATTTTTGTTCTTGTATGACTTTTTGAACTGCTAGAATATATTTAAATTTCGGTATCTTGTCTTGTTTGCCTTTGTATTGATGCATTTCTTTCGTGCACCAAACTTCAAATATCACGTATGGAATAAATTTCAATCATTCCCTTTTGAACATCTGTATCATAAGACCCTGCACCGATACAATGTCCCATTTATTTTGATTCAAAATCTAATGCTTCCGGTGTTTTTAAGCGATACAATGTTAAATTGTTATCAATTTCCAAAACAGCCTCAACGTCTTTTAAAGATTCATTTAAAATTTCAACTGGCCTCTTTTTCGAGTTTTGAGCCAATTCTTCATGCCATTTTTCCGTTGCATATAAAAAATCACGTATGCTTGTTAGTTGTTCCGTTAAATGTGCCGGTATTTTTTCTGCATCAAATTGATAAACCTTTTCGTTTTGTTTTCGTACGCCATTTATCCAAGCCAAAAATTCAGTTGATTTAAATCAACGGATGTTAAAAAGTCTACTTGTTCCGATTGATCCTTTAAAGCCGTTGTCGGAAATAATGGAACATCTTCGTCATGCCATACCAATTTTGTTAAGTAGACATTTAGCTCTTTTTCATTGATTAAATTGATGGGCATTTTTTTTCATAACTTTTATTATTATATCATAGGAAATTCAAATTTTCAGGAAAAATTTGATAATAATTTTTATATTTATTAAAATAAGAATAAATTTAATATGAAAGGAATTTTTCAAATGAATGTTGTTTTGTTCGGTTATGGATATATGGGACGATTAATATATAAGTTTTTAAAAGAAAATCAGTCTGTTAAAAATATATATATTGTTGATCCGAATCCTCGTTGCGAGCCACCGGTTGCCTGTTATGATACATTTGAAAATTTACCGGAAGATGCAAATGTTTCGGCTGCATTTATTGCTTGGTTTCTTGTTTAAACAAAGTGATGTGTTGTAATGTCCTTAAAAAAGATAAAAAAAATATAAATATACGGAAACCCTCTTGCAAATAAAGACAGAGTATGGTAAAGATAATATTATTTTTTTGGATAAAGGATATAATGTAAGATGACAGCAAAAAATCAAACAGAAAACTTATTTACAATTAATGAACCCAAACATATTGAGGTTGAATCTGCTGTTGCCCTAACGGAGAAACAGTTGGATGGATTGCGTAAACGATTACAACAGGTTTTGAGGACGGATAATTTTATTTTGCAGGTAAAAGTTAATCCGTCACTTTTAGGTGGTTTGTCATTAAAAGTGGATTCGTTGTTGCTTGATGCCTCTGTTAAAGGACAGTTGCAGTCATTTGAACAAGAAATTTCCAAAAAAGTGTCGTCGGCGGTTGATATGACAAAAATAGCCGAGTTTTTTACGGAAGGTGTTCAGGAGTTTAAAGAAAAAACGGTTGTTTCCGAAGTGGGAACGGTTTTGTCCGTTTCTGATGGTGTTGCGAAAGTTGAGGGATTAAAATCCATTGCCTCTGGTGAACGGGTTGTTTTTGAATCTGGTGCACAAGGTATGGCTTTAAATTTAAATCCGGATTCGGTTGATGTTGTTATCTTTAATCAGGCGCAAAACATTCGTGAACGGGAAAGTGTTAAAAGAACGGGTATGATGAATACCGTTCCTGTTGGTATGGAAATGTTGGGACGGGTATTAAATCCGTTGGGAGAACCTTTAGACGGAAAGGAAGGTTTTGAAAATTTACCGCACAATCCGGTAAATGCACCTGCTCCGGGGATTATTGCCCGTTCGCCGGTTAATGTGCCGATTCAAACGGGAATTAAAGGAATTGATGCGTTGGTTCCGATTGGTCGGGGACAGCGGGAACTGATTATTGGTGACCGCCAAACAGGTAAAACAGCTATTATTTTAGATACCATTTTAAGTCAACGGGAAATGAACGCAAAAGCAGAGAATAAAGATAAACTGTTTTGCGTATATGTCGCAATCGGACAAAAACAATCAACTGTTCGGGATGTTATGCGAATTTTAGAACAAAAAGGGGCGTTGGATTATACAATTATTGTGTCTGCTACGGCCGCAGATAGTGCAGCGATGCAATATTTAGCTCCGTATGCAGGATGTACAATCGGGGAATATTTCCGTGATAATGGGATGAATGCTATTGTATTCTATGATGATTTATCTAAGCATGCGGTTGCGTATCGTGAAATGTCTTTATTGTTAAAACGGCCGGCAGGTCGTGAAGCTTATCCGGGGGATGTGTTCTATTTGCATTCAAAATTATTAGAACGGGCGGCACAACTCAGTCCTGAAAACGGTGGTGGCTCTTTAACGGCATTACCTGTTATTGAAACACAAGAAGGCGATGTTTCAGCGTATATTCCGACAAATGTTATCTCTATTACAGATGGTCAGATATTCCTTGAAACAAGTTTATTCCATCAAGGAGTAAGACCGGCGATTAATGTTGGTTTATCGGTAAGCCGTGTCGGTTCTTCTGCACAAAGTAAAGCAATGAAGAAAGTTGCTGGTTCATTAAAATTGGATTTAGCGCAGTATCGGGAAGTTATGTCATTCTCTCAATTTGCCTCTGATTTGGATCCGGCAACACAATCATTGTTAAACAGAGGGGCTCGTTTAACAGAAATTATGAAACAAAAACAATATCGTCCGTATTCGATGGCAGAAGAAGTTGTGTCTATTTATGCCGGTGTTAATGGCTACTTGGATGAAATCGCATTGGATAAAGTTCCTGTTTTTGAGCAAAAATTACAAGAAACAGTTAAAAAAGACGCTCCTGAAATTTTGGAATCAATTACACAAACCCGTGAATTGAAAGATGAGGTTAAGGAAAAGTTAAATGCGGTCTTAAAAGTTTTAATTGATGAAATGACAGAAAGTACGGATAAATGAGTTCATTAAAGAAAATATCCGAACGGATAAAAACAATTAAATCAACGCATCAGGTCACATCTTCCATGAAGGTGGTGGCTGTTTCTCGATTGCGAAAATTACATGATGCGTTTTTAAAGACCACTCCGTATATGGATGAAATGAATCGGATGATTCGTCGATTGATTCGTAGTGCTACGATGCGTCAGGATAATTTGATTTGGCAAGGTAGTGATGAAATTTTACCGTTACCGCCTTTATTAAAAGGAAATGGTAAGGATGAACGATATATTGTTGTTGTTATTACATCAGATGACGGACTAAGCGGTTCTTCAAATGTGCAGGTTGTTAAGAAAGCACAAGAATTAATCAGCTATTTGAAGAAAAATAACAAAAAAATTACGATTTTGAGTTTTGGTACAAAGGGAGCTGAAATTTTAAAACGAATTTACGCCGCAGAACGGGGAATTCGTATTATTACATTAAAACGTAAAGTGGCCAGTAAAGGAGAATCTTATTTGGATGCAGAACGGTTGTCAGTTGATTTAATTGAAGCTTTTAATCAAAATCGTTTTGATGTATGCCTTTTTGTGTACAATCAATTTAAATCGGTTGTATCGCAGTTTCCAACAATTGATCAGCTTATCCCTGGTAAAATATTTTCAGGGGAAAATCCATGGCAATTTATTATTGATACAAATGATGCTTCATATATTGCAAGAGATGCATTAGGTCAAAAAAAGATTGCTTTAAAACAATCGGTATTTTTGAAGGCTTATGGTGGTGTGGAAATGTTAACTCCCTTGGGAGCATTAGATGCCGATTTATTAAAGCCTGCGACTCGCCCAGCAGATGCTTATGATTATGAAGGGGGAGATATTACTGTTTTAGAACGAGTATTACCTCAATATTTAACAGCGTATGTTAATCGGGTTTTATTGGAAACAGATGTGGCTGATAATGCGGCTCGTTTAATGGCAATGGATAATGCAACTCGCAATGCGGAAGATATGTTGCAGGATATGCAAAAAGTTTACAGACGGACACGTCAATCTAAAATTACAACAGATATTACCGAAGTTGTTTCGGGTGCAATGGCACAACAGCAATAAAAATGAGGATGAACAATGACAGAAAATAAACAGGAATATATTGCAGAAGGCAGAATTAACCGTGTGACAGGTTCCGTGGTTGATGTTATTTTTGATGAAAAAGATTTGCCAAAAATTTATGATGCATTGGAAACAAAAATCGGAGATAAAAAGCTTGTTTTGGAAGTTGAACAGTTGTTACCGAATAATATAGCCCGATGTTTAGCTATGTCTGATACGGACGGATTGGAACGCAGTACCCCTGTTTTCAACACCGGAAAACCGATTAGTGTGCCGGTTGGTATA
>JAFZGR010000119.1 GCA_017555325.1 Alphaproteobacteria bacterium
GTCATCCTTTGTTTACAGTAGAATATCAGGAAGCAAGCTTACCAACAGATACTCAAAATCCTATTATTATTGCAACAGGACCATTAACTTCCGATAAAATGGCAAGTGATTTACAACAATTAACACAGTTGGATTCCCTTCATTTTTTTGATGCCATTGCTCCAATTGTTTACACCGAAACAGTGGATATGAATCATGCTTGGTATCAATCCCGTTATGACAAAGGCGATGGAACAGATTATTTAAACTGTGCATTAAGCAAGGACGAATATAATACATTCATTGACGCCCTTTTATCGGGCGAAAAAGTAGCATTTAAAGAATGGGAAAAAAATACACCATATTTTGAAGGCTGCCTACCTGTTGAAGTAATGGCTGAACGAGGCAGACAAACATTATTGTTCGGACCAATGAAACCAGTTGGATTATCTAATCCGCATGAAGACGGTCGCAGACCATTTGCCGTCGTTCAGCTTCGCAAAGAAAATAAAGCAGGCACACTAATGAATTTAGTCGGATTTCAAACAAAATTAACATACAGCGCACAAAAAGAAGTATTTAAACTCATTCCGGCATTAAAAAATGCCGAATTTGCTCGTTTTGGCGGCATTCACCGCAACACATTTGTTTGCGGACCAAAGGTTTTAACAGAAAAACTGAATTTAAGACAGCAACCAAACATTCGTCTTGCAGGGCAACTAACTGGATGCGAAGGATATATAGAAAGTGCATCTATCGGATTATTAGCCGGATTATTTACTGCTTTACCCGATTTACCTTTACCACCTCGGGAAACTGCTCTCGGTTCAATGCTTGCTCATATTACCATTGAGGCGGAAGAAGAAACCTTTCAACCGATGAACATTAATTTTGGCATATTCCCCGAATTAGATTTATCAACAACATCAACAGAGGGGAAACAAAAAAAAGTTAAAGGACAAGATCGCAAACGCCTTTACACAACTCGTGCAAAAGAAAAATTAACTAATTGGGTACAACTTATCAAATAAATCATTTTTAACTGTAAAAGGAGCCTATTATAAGGCTCCTTTTTATTGTTAAATTAACTGACACACGCACATTTACCGTTTACTTCCGTAGCAACGTGTGTATTCGGACAAGAGATTTCATCCTTACATCTTTTTTCACATTTTTCACCGGTAAATCCAAAACCACACAAACATTTACATCCTCCATCTTTATAAATCCATGTGCCATACTGACAATCAATAGCAGAAAACCCCTTACATTGAACAGTACAATTACCATCGGCATCTTTAAAATACCCTGATTTACATTCACACTGACATGAACCATTGACATAAACAGCTCGTTCATTTACACCACAAGTTTGACACTGTTGAGAGCAATCTTTTCCATAAAAACCGGCCTTGCAGTGACATACACATTCTCCATTTTCAAACGAATAAGAACTATTTTCATTACAACTTGCCGAAGTGCATGTTTTTTCACATCTTTCCCCATGAAAATATGGATAAGACGGTTGACAACTACATTCACATGCTCCTGTTTCCGAATTGTAAAAGACAACCCCACCATTTTCACAGGTAATATCACAGTTTTTATCTTCCGGACAGATGCATTTTCCTTCCGTTGCATCATATTTAGCCCGTGAACCATTGGCACATGTCTGACACAGTACACATGTTCCTGAACTATTCAAATATGAACCATCATTGCACTTACAGGTACATTTTGACCCATCATAATAGGCCGAACCATAACTGCCACAACTCGGACACACCCCCGAACAATCATCGCCGTAATATTGACGATAAA
>JAFZGR010000120.1 GCA_017555325.1 Alphaproteobacteria bacterium
AAAACTCTTGCAAAAAGAAAGTATTTTAAATGATATGGGTATTTCTGTTTTAACAAGAATGTGCGGAAATGCGAACAGCAAAACAAATATGGTGTTTTCCTTTAATGCAACACCGACTTTTGAATCCGGTTCTCACTTTGGTGGTGAAAGTAGTGGTGAAAACGATGGAAACGGTGGAAACAGTGGTTCAGATATGCCGAATGATAATCCAAACATTGAACCACAATCTTGTCCAGATAAAATGGCTTGGCGACAAAAGGAAGACGGGACATATGGATGTGTTTGTCGGCACGCTTTTGAATATGGAGACAATTGCGAACGATGTGAATACCCAAGAGAATGGAAAAATGATTCGTGTCAATGTCCGGCTTTAACTCCGTATTATGACGGCGAAAAATGTATCACATGTACGGAAGCAACCGGTGGGGCTCAGCCATATTTTGATAACGGCGTTTGTGTCGGTGGTCGGTTTTGTCTTTCATTTGATGCAACAGCAGATAAAAATACCTGTATGACATGTGATGATACAACGGGACAATTATTGGAAAAGCCAAACGGAGAAGTCTGTTCCATTAAAGGATTGGAAGGAACATGTATCAACGGCGAATGTCTTATCCCCTGTGACACACAAGACGATTGTGGTGGTATTCATAGCGATTTTTATTGCCATTATGAATTTAATGAGGTAATTTACGGTATTGTCTGTCGAACACCATTAAATCCTGCCGACAGAACAAGATATTGTGTATCAAAAGAACGGGCGACAAGAGCTATTTCTTCAACAGCAACAGAAACTATTAAACAATATAAGATATCCAAAGAAAAGATGAGTTGGTTTGATGCCGAAAACTTTTGTAAAGCTTGGGGAATGAAATTGCCTGCATATAGTGATTTTGGTTGTTATTTTCATACACGCACTTGTGCAACCGCTCCGATTGTAGAATTAGGGCAGACATTTGGCAGTAATTATATTTGGATTAATCAAGATAACGGCGGTTGTCAACATATGGCCATCCAGATGGGAAATGGATGGATGCCTGTAATAACTTATGGTGGTTCTGTTCATGCACTTTGTATTACAGATAATTCCATAGAAAAAACAGAAAATACCTGTTCTTCAACTGTTACATCTGATTGTCAAATTTGCAATCCGGAAACTCAAGAAACAACATTTTTACCCAATGGAGATGAATGTTCTTTAGACACGGGCGGAAAAGGTATTTGTCAAAATGGCGTTTGTATTCTTGCCGGTCAGGGATGCAATGAAAACTCTGATTGTAATGCCGGCGAATATTGTCGATATACCACATGGGATATATCGACACATTCTCCAATTGTAAATGAAGCAACCGGATTCAAAGGCGTGTGTCGGATTGCAGTAAAAAAACAAAAAGCATCTGATAAATTGGTAGAAACATCGGTTGAGGGATTAGATTGGTATAGTGCAAATAATTTCTGTCAGGCACTTGGGTTAAAACAAATTCAAAGTTGGTTTTGCGGTATAAATGTTTTCTGTTCTACTACTGAACAGAGTAATTTTACTGATAATTTTGGAGCCGCGTTTGACTTTTGGTGTGGTCCTAATTGTGTGACCGCTGGAAGTTATGTATCGTCAGGGGCTTGGCCTGATAATACTTATAAACCATATTGTTACCAACCTTAAAAATTATCATTAATCCTTTAAAACAGGATAACCGATTGCTTGGGAAATTAAAACTTGTTTTTCCGCCGGCAAGTTTAATGCCTGATGTAAAGCATCCCGATTAATCATGCCCCGAACAACCTGATTTAATCCGGCAGAAGTACAAAACAGGCTCACATTCTGATATGCCGAACCGGCATGCATTGCTCCTGAACCATACGAATCTTTTTCAGCCACAAACAACAAATGTACAGGCGCATTCATTGCAAATTTTTGTTCGCCAACAATGAACGGACGAACATCTGTTTTTGTAATTTCCTGCAATTTGTTTTGTTGTGCATCATACAAATAAGTTCCGTCAGAGAGTACAACGTACACATCTAAATTTTGCATATTACGAGCTGTTGGAATAGTCCGTTTTCCGTCAACAGAAGAAATACCCCAAGCACTCCATAACAAATTTGACAATGTTTGTTTATCTAACTCTTTCTGATCAAATTCACGAACCGTCCGCCGTTCGGCTAATGTTGACATTAACGGTTTTCCGCCTGATTTCAAAGCCTCAGGCAAAACAATATCCGCACTCCATGCTGTTAATGAAAAACAGGAAATTACAGTCGCCAATAATAATTTTTTCATTATTTAACCTCTTTTCTGTGATGATAAATGGCAATCCCTCTTAAAATATCCATTGCCCGATCCAATTGATAATCTTGCTTTTCTTTTTCCGAATCAGCAGAATCAGAAGATTCTTTTTCTTTTTTATTTTCTTTTTTAGATGTTTTTTGTTTTTTCACATCCTTGGCTTTTTTCCCTTCTTCTGCAGCAATAGCCCCTGGCAAATCACCTTCGCCAAACCCTTTTAAAACAGGCAATTCTTCTAATTTAGCACGTGGAATCACAACATCCGGTTCAATGCCTGTTGCCTGAATAGAACGTCCTGTTGGTGTATAATAACGAGCTGTTGTCATTTTAATTCCACCAAAACCAGGGATTTCTTTAATCGTTTGAACAGACCCTTTTCCAAATGATTTTAATCCGACAACTAACGCCCGATGATGATCTTGCAAAGCTCCTGCCACAATTTCAGAGGCCGAAGCAGAACCTTCATTAATCATCACAACCAATGGTTTTCCTTTTGTCAAATCTCCCTCGTTAGCCGAAAAACGCATCGCTTCTTCCGGTTTACGGGAGCGTGTGGAAACAATTTCTCCTGCATCGATAAATGTATCCACAACACCGACGGCTTCATTTAACAACCCACCTGGATTATTACGCACATCAATAATATATCCGATTAATTTATCTTCTCCGATTTCTTTATTCAGTTTTTGAATCGCTTCATGAACCATATCAGTTGTATCATCACTGAATGTTATAATACGAATATACCCAATATCTTCTTTTGCCGAATATTTAACCGGTTTAACATGAATAATATCCCGTGTCATTTTAACATCAAACGGTTCTTTATCTTTCCGTGAAATGGTAATAGTCACTTTTGTCCCCGGTTTTCCCCGTAATTTTTTAACGGATTCGCTTAAAGTTTGTCCGATAACAGATTCGCCATCAATATGCGTAATATAATCCCCCGGTTGAATACCTGCTTTAAAAGCCGGCGTATCATCAATCGGAGTCGTCACCCGAACCATACCGTTATCGGATGAGACTTCCATTCCCAAACCACCAAATTCACCCCGTGTTTGTTCTTCTAAATCTGCAAAATCCGATTGATTCATAAAACTTGAATGCGGATCTAAAGACGACAACATTCCGTTAATAGCATTTTCAACCAATTTTCTGTCTGTTGTTTCTTCAACATATTCTCTTTTAATAACCTGATATGCCGTTCCGAATAATTCCATTAAAGCATATGGATCATCCGGCATATCCGAATCAGAAACAGACGGTTGCGTTGCAATAGCACAACCGGCAGATAACAAAACAGCACTACTTACTAAAACAGCCAAAAATTTCATATTTTCTCCTTTTTGTTTTACATATTTCTTTTGTGTTTAACACAAATATAAAACAAGGTCAATCATTCTGTTTTATTTTAAAAAATTTAATTTATTTTTGATTGGAAACCTTTAAAATAATCGGTTTAAATTCATCAACAACCCGTTGATAAACATCCCGTTTAAACGAAACGACCTTATGAACCACTTCATCCGGCAAACACCACGAAAACGATTTAAACTCAATTTCATCCGGATGTGCTTCCAAATTAAAATCCGAATCCAATCCCGTATGTAAAAACAAAAACCATTTTTGTCGTTGTCCGTCATAAACACCGTCGGCAAATCCGATCGGTTTGGGAAAAAGATACGCATACCATTCTTGAGATTCTTTTAAAAGAACAACCTTTTCTTTTACCAATCCCGTTTCTTCATATAATTCCCGATAAGCGGCTATTTCTAATGCCTCGCCGGCATCTATACCGCCTTGAGGCATTTGAACACCGGCACCATCTGCCCGCATTCCCAGCCAAACCCGTCCTTGTTTGTTAATAATCATCAAACCAACATTATCCCGATACTTTGGTTGTGTCATATAATACCTCCTGTTTTTGTTATCAACATATAAAAAAGAATGCTGTTTGTCAATGTCATTTATTTATTTTTATACAAAAAAACAGCCCCTTACAAAAGAGGCTGTTTTTAAAATTAACCGTTCATTATACCGGATTACCGTAATAAGCATCCAAATATAATTGTTTTATTTCGCTGATAAGCGGATAACGGGCATTACATCCTGTACATTGGTCGTCAAATGCCTTTTCAGACAATGCATCCAATGAAGCCAAGAATGCCTGTTCATCCACATTAACTTCCTTGATAGACATTGGAATATTAACGGCTTTTTTCAACTCTTGAATAGCATCAATTAACCGTTGAACTTTTGCATCAACATCCCCATCATTTAATCCGGCAGTTAAGCCCATTAAATCAGCAAAACGTGCATACCGTTCTTTAACAAACGGATACCGATATTGTGGGAATGTTCCCTGTTTTGTCGGAGCATCCGTTGCATTATATTTAATAACATACGGCAAAATCAAGGCATTTGCTAAACCGTGCGCAACATGGAATTCACCACCTAATTTATGAGCCATTGAGTGACATAATCCTAAGAAGGCATTTGCAAAAGCCTGACCTGCCAATGTAGCAGCATAGTGCATTTTTTCACGCGCTTTCGGATCCTGCGCACCGTTTTGATATGAACGTGGTAAATATTTAAAGACCAAACGAGCAGCTTCCAATGCCTGACCATCTGACAAATTACTTGCCATAATGGATGTATAAGCTTCTAAAGCATGCGTTAAAACATCAACACCCGAAAATGCAGTTAAACCTTTTGGCATACTCATTGCCAAATCCGGATCAACAATTGCCATATTCGGCAAAATGGAGTAATCCGTAATCGGATATTTTTGATTTGTTCTGTCATCTGTAATAACTGTAAATGGTGTTACTTCGGAACCCGTACCGGATGTTGTCGGAATAGCAACCATTTTGGCTTTTGAACCCAATCTCGGGAATTCAACAATCCGTTTCCGAATATCCATAAAACGCATAGCAATATCTTCGAAAGATAATTCTGGTTGTTCATACATCAACCAAACGATTTTAGCCGCATCCATCGGAGAACCACCACCAACAGAAATAAAGACATCCGGTTCAAAACGTTTCACTTGTTCTAAAATTAAACCGATTGTTGTTAAATCCGGATCCGGTTTAACGGCATCAAACACTTGATACATCATACCGTTCTTTTCTAAAATACCACCAATACGCCCGGTAATACCAATTTGTGTCATTGTTTTGTCTGTCACGATAAAGGCTCTTTTATGACCTTGCAATTCTGCCAAAGCAAAATCTAAACAACCCCGTTTGAAGTAAATTTTTTCCGGTGTTCTAAACCACAACATATTTTCACGGCGTTCAGCCACTGATTTAATATTCATTAAATGTTTTACTCCTATATTTTCACTGACAGAGTTTCCACCCCAAGAACCGCATCCGAGTGTTAATGACGGAGCCAGTTTAAAGTTATATAAATCACCGATTGCGCCTTGTGCTGCCGGCATATTAATTAATGTTCTGCCGGTTGTTAATGTATTACGGAACAATTCGATTCTGTCTTTATTCGGTTCAGCCGTGTATAATACGGAAGTATGTCCGGCTCCACCGATAACAATTAATTTTTGAGCATCTTCAACAGCCTGTTCAAACGTATCGGCTTTAAAGAAACCTAAAATCGGAGATAATTTTTCATGTGCAAACGGATTTGAAATATCAATTGTATCTGATTCCACAATTAAAATTTTTGTTGTTGTCGGCACTTTAATACCGGCCATTTCGGCAATTTTATGTGCCGGTTGACCAACAATGCCTGCATTTAATTTACCATCAATGAAAATTAATTTCTTTAACTTTTGTTTTTCGGCATCATTTAAAAAGGCACAACCCCGTTTGATAAATTCAGCTTTAACATCTTCATAAACCGGAGCCAAAGCAACAACAGCCTGTTCGGAAGCACAAATCATCCCGTTATCAAATGTTTTACTCATAATAACACTGCTGACAGCCATTTTTAAATCAGCTGTTTCATCAATAATAACCGGTGTATTACCAGCACCTACACCAATCGCTGGTGTTCCGGATG
>JAFZGR010000121.1 GCA_017555325.1 Alphaproteobacteria bacterium
AATGATACGTCCCTTTTATTGCAACTATTTCATAAAAAAACATTAATCAACATCAAAACAATTATTATCAACAAGAAGAATAACTGTTCTCAAACAAAAAAACCGCTTTAAAGCGGTTTTTTTCAAGATATTGTATCCAATTATTCCTGTACTTTATATTGAGATATCAAATTATTCAACATTTGTTGATTTACTTTAATTCCCAAACCTGTTGTATAATCCTGTAATACAGCAGTACTTAAAGCATTACCCATTTCCTGAACTGCTTCTGTTTTTAATTCATCAGAAATTGTTTCGCTTTCCGGTTGATTAATTTTATGAACAACTGTAATAACCGACAGATTGTTTAACTGCGTTGTTGTTGCGTTTTCTTTCCCGATATCTTGTTGGAAAATCGTTTCAACAACAGAACTTGAGACTTCTGTCACATTTTGTGAACGAGTTATATCCTTCAAATCAACAATTTCAAACAAACCACCATTGCCTTCTTTTAAATCTGCTAATGCATTTGCTTTTTTTGCTTTATCGTTTAACTGATTGACAATATCCGAAAAGGCTTTTTCTTGTTGTTCTTTTACCCAAATTGCTTTTACTTCATCTTTAACGTTATCAAAAGATTTGACACCAACGGGGATAATATCATCAACCTGTGCAATAATATACCCGTTTTCATTTTGAATTAAACCGGATACATCTCCTTTTTGCAAAGTAAACACATTTTGCAATAGTTCTTTATTATTCATTGCATCATCTAAATCCGTTCCGGAAGATAATGTACCCGTAATAGCAACTTCTTTAATCGGAACAACTTTAATATTTAATTTTTCAGCAGCAGCAGTTAATGAGGTTCCTACTCCCAATTCATCTTCCAACTGACGGGATAATTCTTCTACGGCTTCATATGTTTTATCCAAAGCCAATTTCTTTTTGATTTCTTCTTTAATTTTATCTGGCGCTACAATTTCGGCATCTTTAATATCCTTTATCCACAAAATGTGCCAACCAGCCTGTGATTGAAGTGGCCCGACAATACTGTTTTTATCAGCTTTAAATGCCGGTTCACTCAATGCTTCCATCAATTGATTTTGTGTTGTCCATCCAAAACGAGTTTCTTCCGCCGTTTGGGATGTTTTTTCTGTGGCCATTTCTTCAAAATTTTTCACCGTGACGATTTCTTTAACCGCTTTGGCTTCATCTTCTGTTTTAAAGAACATTTGATAAATATCTCGTTCTTCCGGTTTGTTATATTTATCTTTTTCGTCTTCATAGACTAAATCAATATCATCCTGACTGACAGAAACCCTATCCATCATCATTTCTGGTGTTAACACAGCAACCGTTAAAGAGCGATATTCCGGATTCATAAATTCTTCCGAATAAGCTTCATAATAATTGGTTAAGTCTTCATCTGTCGGGTTTTCCGTAATTGCAATATTTTCCGGACGAACAATCAATGCTGTGGCATCTCGTTTTTCATTTTTATATTGATTTAATGCTTCAACCATTGCTTTTGGCGCATAGCCTAATCCCCGAACAGAATCTTGTAAATGTTTAAAGGCCAATTCCTTTTTTAACTTATGAGCTAATTGCGTTTCGCTTAAATTGGCTTGCATTAAATAAGCATAAAATAAGTTCTTATCAAATTTTCCCGTATTATCAGCAAAAACGGGATTCTTTTCAATATATTTTGAAATGGCTGAATTAGATGCCGTTAATCCCAATTCATCGTTCAATGATTCTTGTACGGCAACGGCAACTTCCTGTTGCACAACCTGATCCAACAAGCCCATTTCAATGGCTTTGCTTGGTGAAAGATAAGCATTTCCGGCCAATTGACTTAACCCTTTCCGAGCAGATTCAAACGCATTATTTAACTGCTGAGCCGAAATACCTTTTTTGCCTACTTGAACAATATCGCTTGTTGCATTGTAGGAAGATACATTGGCTAAACCACCCAGTCCCCAAAAAGCAAGCATACTTAATGCCAAAACGCCTAAAATTAATTTGGCAACCCATGAATTTCCGAGTTTATTAAAAAAAGTAATCATTTTATTTATCCTTTAAAATTAAATCTATATCAATATCTTGCGTTATACCTGAAACAAATGGATTTTTCAATATATTTTTTTATTTTTGATGCATTTTATCCTGCAATAACGTAATTGCTTCTTCCAATGTTGGTACGGCATTTTTATTTTTAACCGATGCCATAATTTTTTCCCACTTCACATAAGGTCCATATCGCCCGATT
Source organism: Alphaproteobacteria bacterium (assembly GCA_017555325.1). GTDB lineage: Bacteria > Pseudomonadota > Alphaproteobacteria > CAAHEQ01 > UBA3637 > RGIG4140. Next base: position 2,252 of record JAFZGR010000121.1, read on the forward strand.
TGATACGTAATTACTTTATCATTCCATTTACCAATTTCTACTGCTTCTTTTTTCTCTTTTGAAGTAGAAAGCAAAGCTATGGCTCTATCAAAATCAATTGTCAAAACATTATCGGTCTGCTCCAAGGACTGATAAGTCCGCCCTCTTTTAACATAAGGACCAAACTTACCCAAACCGGCTTCAATCGGCTCATCTGTTTTCGGATCTTTGCCCAACAAACGAGGCAATGACAACAACTGTAAAGCCGTTTCAATGGTTATACTTTCCGTATCTGTTCCTTTTGGCAAACCAGTACGTTTTGATTCTTTTCCCTCTCCTAACTGCACATACCAACCATATGGTCCCTTTTTCAGATAAACAGTTAAACCGGCAGCATTTTTTCCTAATTCCTTTGTTTGATTTTCAGAAGCAGACACCGTTTCAATCGGATTGCCATTTTCATCCAACGGTGGGGGTGTAATGGATGCATATTGCTTTGTATACTTACATTTCGGATAATTGGAACAACCGATAAATGCCCCGAATTTACCGATGTGTAAAGATAATTTACCATCTTGACAATCCGGACACACACGTGTTTCTTCAGTCGGAAAAATTTGTCTTTCCAACGAATGAGATACTTTTTCTAAAATTTCCCCCATTTTTGTCGGAACGGCATGTACCGTTTTATCAAAATTACCCCAAAAATCACCCAACACTTGTTTCCATTGAGCTTCACCATTCGTAATATCATCTAATTTGTTTTCCAAATTAGCCGTATAATCATATTGCACATACTGTGTAAAATAATTTTCCATAAACGCCGTTACAATACGTCCCCGATCTTCCGGAATAAATTTTTTGGCAACCAATTTAACATATTCTCGATCTTGTAAAACAGATAAAATCGTAGCGTAAGTTGACGGACGACCGATGCCCAATTCTTCCAGTTTTTTAACCAAACTGGCTTCGGAAAAACGAGGGGGCGGTTCTGTAAAATGCTGTTCGGATAAAACCGATATTGTATCTAGCTTTTCTCCTTCATTCATCAATGGCAATAATCCACCATCTTCTTCCTTGGCATCATCAATATCTTCTTTATAAACCTTAATAAAACCGGCAAAAGCAATTGTTTGTCCCGTTGCTCTGAATTGGGTTTTACCATCACTTGCCGGAATATCAATACCAACTTTATCCATCACCGCACTTTCCATTTGACAAGCAACCGTTCTTTTCCATATCAACTCATACAATTTGCGTTGTTCCGGTGTTAAATAAGAAGAAATCGAATCCGGTGTCCGCAAAATATTTGTCGGACGAATAGCTTCGTGTGCTTCTTGTGCATTTTTAGAATTATTTTTATAAACCCTTGGTTTTTCAGGTAAAAATTCTTTACCATAATCACGCTCAATTAACGTGCGTGCCGCTGCAATCGCTTCTTGTGACAAAGCTACACTATCCGTTCTCATATAGGTAATTAAACCAACGGTTTCTCCGCCTAAATCAACCCCTTCATATAAACCTTGTGCCAACTGCATTGTCTTTTTGGCCCCAAATCCTAATTTACGGGATGCCTCCTGTTGCAATGTTGACGTGGTAAATGCCGGTGCCGGATTGCGCTTAGATTGTTTCCGTTCTATCGTTCCGACAGTATATACCGCCGACTGGACAGCTTCTTTTGCCGCCAACGCAATCGTTTCATTATTCAAATCGAATTTTGTTAATTTTTTACCGTTATAATGCGTTAATTTCGCCTGAAATTCTTCATTTCGGATTGTTTTAAACGTTCCACCAACCGTCCAATATTCTTCCGGTTTAAATGAGGTAATTTCATCTTCCCGTTCACAAACCAATCGCAAGGCAACCGACTGAACTCGTCCCGCTGATTTTGCTCCCGGTAAATTACGCCATAAAAGCGGTGATATTTGAAAACCAACCAAATAATCCAATGCCCGACGTGCCATATAGGCATCTACCAATTGCATATCTATATCCCGTGGATTTTGAATGGCTTCCAAAATGGCTTTTTTGGTAATTTCATGAAAAACAACCCGATATATTGGCATTGTA
>JAFZGR010000122.1 GCA_017555325.1 Alphaproteobacteria bacterium
AAGCATGAAAGCTTTTAATGAAGATACACAAATGCGGTCAGATTGGCATTTGCCGATTTGTTCCGGGGGAGAACGGCTAAAAACAAATGATGGTAAAAAAGTTCATACGACACAAAAACCGGAAAGTTTGTTGTATCGGGTGATTTTAGCATCAACAAATCCCGGTGATATTATTTTGGACCCATTTTTTGGAACGGGAACGACCGGTGCTGTTGCCAAAAAATTGGGGCGTAAATATATTGGAATTGAACGAGAGGTTTCTTACATTCAATATGCCCAAAAACGGTTAGATGAAATTGCCGATATTATTGATGATACACTTTATGAACCGAAAAGCAGTAAAAAAGCTGAACCACGCATTCCATTTGGTTCCGTTATCGAACACGGTTTACTAAAACCCGGTCAAAAACTATTTGACGTTAAAAAGAAATTTTGTGCAACTGTACGGGCGGATGGTTCATTACAAACAGGTAGAGAATCCGGTTCTATTCATCAGCTGGGGGCAAAATTACAAGGCTTGCCATCTTGTAACGGATGGACATTTTGGCATATGCCTGCTGGTAGAAAATCGGAAGAATTGGTTGCAATTGATTCTTTAAGACAACAATTAAAACAAGAAATTTATTATGCTTAAACAAAAGGAGAAAAAACAATGAAAAAACTTATTTTAACAGCTATTATGTGCTCATTTTTAGGAGCTTGTGCTACTAATCCATATACAGGAGAAAGTCAAACATCTAAAACTGTTTGGGGGACAGGTATCGGTGCCGCTGCCGGTGCGGGTGTTGGTGCTTTAATCGGTGGTAAAAAGGGTGCTTTAATCGGGGCCGGAGCCGGTGCATTAGTTGGTGGTGGTACAGGGGCATATATGGATGTTCAAGCCAAAAAATTGCGTGAAGAATTGGTTGGTACAGGTGTTCAAGTTACCATTCAGGATGGTAAAGTTTATTTAATTATGCCTGGAAATATTACATTTGGTACAAATGAATATGCCATTCAACCAACTTTTCAACCGGTGTTGACATCTATTGCCAAAGTTATTAAAGAATATAATAAAACATTGGTTCAAGTGACAGGTTATACAGATAGCACAGGTTCTGCTGCTTATAATAATACGTTGTCCTTACAACGGGCTACGGCAGTTTCAAATTATTTAAGAATGCAGGGTGTTTCTGCAGATCGCTTAATTGTTGATGGGGCAGGGTCCCGTAATCCGATTGCATCAAATGCAACAGCAGCAGGACGAGAACAAAATAGACGTGTTGAAATTGTTTTGTTAAATAAACAATAAAAAATTAAAATCCCCGCTTTTTAGCGGGGATTTAAAAGGAATTTTCTAATGGATAAAACCATACAATTATTGCCGGACGGAACATTGACGGTAACGGAGTCAATACCGGATGGTTATAGAACAACACGTTATTTTGATTCCCGTCGTCAAATGCTTTTGACCGTTGTTGATAAAACTTCGGATAAAACAATTATTACAAAATATGAACCGAACGGGCATTTTATCCAATCTATAACAGTTGAACAAAAAAATAAAGTATCTGTTTATCAAAAGGATGGGAAAACACTCGTAAAAGAAAGAGAAGTTTTGCCGGATGGTAGTGAGCATGAAAATCTGTATCAGTCGGATGGAAAAACATTAAAACGGGTAACGCATTATCATATGGGGGGCAGTGTTTATACAACGGTTTATCAATCAGACGGAAAAACATTGGCACAGGTTATTGAACAAGATGATGTGGGTTTATCTAAAACAGTTGTGTATGATGTAGATGGAAAACAGATTGTAAAAAAAATTGAAGATTTAAGTGATGGTGCCATTCGGATAACTGTTTATAAACCCCATACGGATCAAATTGATTATGTCCAAACAGGACCTTTAAAAGGGGAGACTCATCCAAACACTTACCAACGAGATGAGTATGATGAAAATGGAAAAACTGTTCATACGGAAAAAATTGTTATACCATAAATGTATGTGATTTAATGAATCCGATAGCAGTATGATGTTTTTTTTATAAAAACGGATGATATTTAAATTTTTTCGTCTGTTTTTGTTCTGTGATATAATATTTGGGTTGTTTGTATTGACTTTTTTAAATAAAATCGGTAAGTTATTCACTTTTTAAGTGGAAGGTTTTATATAAAATTAAGAAAATATGCCAACTATGATTTTATGAATACTCATGTTCAAACAGGAAAAACGTATTGCTAACTATTTAATTTGGAAGCGAAGACTATTTTAAGTCCTCCGGTTTGTTATTTATATATTTTAAAAGAGACACTTGTTCAAATGTTGGTAATAAAAGGTACCTTTTTTTCCCGCTTCGAATCTCAAAAATCAGATTTTTTAGAAAATAAAAGATTATTGTTTTACTTGAATAATTTATCTAATATCAAAAAAAATACTAAAAAGTAAAAAAAATTGTTGCAATTATACGTACCTTTTATTATACTCA
>JAFZGR010000123.1 GCA_017555325.1 Alphaproteobacteria bacterium
AAGCGCATATTCATAAAAATCTGCTACCTCTTGCAACATAAGTTTTTCATCGGTTAAAGCCTTGTATCTTGTTGCTTCTTCACTTTCTTGACGAGACATAATCGCTTGATTTGCAGCAGTTTCCAATGCTTGAATTTCTGCTTCAATCTCTTGAAGCCGTTTTTGACGAAAGGCTTCAAAATTGTTCATTGCCAATAGTTGTGATTGTCTTGTCCGTTCGGCTAAATTTTCGCTTAATCCACCGACACGAATATCAGACCATGCATTGTAATAATCGTCACCAAAAAAACGGTCTTGCTTGTTGTGCAAATAATACTGAACTTGCCGTTCATATTCATTTACAACAAGTTGATGCGATCCAATTGGTATCAGTCCGTGTGCTGCTTTCATGGTTGCCTCCGTGACTTTAAAATCCTGTCATTTTCTTCATTTTATCATAGGAATTTTATAAAATCAATATTTTTTTATTAAAATGTGTTCTTTTTTCGTGTTTTTTTTCACATTTTATCTGTTTTTGTTGAAAAAAATTAAAAAAATATACAATTTAATGAGAAATATTCATTTTCTTGAACTTATGTGTTTTAATATCTGGTTTGTATTTTAATATGCCGTTTTTAGCACGATATTAGTACGGATTATGTTTTTTTTGTAAAAATATTAAAAATTATTGACAAATACGAATAAGTGTGATATTAATTAAACATTAATCACAAGAGGGGTTTTTATGACAAACAAACAACTGCTTTCTAAACTTTTTTATTTTGCTGGATTGATTCCGTTAATGACGGGATGTGAAGAAAGATATTTGCATCCGCAAGATTTTGAATGGTACCATTCGGCAACGCTTATCACACCGCAAAAAGATAGATGCCATTATGTGCCTGAACGGCAAGAGTTAGTGACACTTTTACATTTTGATACAGACGGTAATCCGGCAACAGTAGAATATATGGGATTGGATTCTCGAACTGTTCGTGCTTGTGGACAACAAAATCTTAATGATTATCGGGAAGCTATTGAATCCTTGGAATGTGGTGAACGAAAAACACTGTTGCAATGGAAAAATGTTACCCCGAATATTGTGTTGTATGAATATTGTCGCAATTAGTTGGAAATATAACCATATTTTGTTTAAAACAAGGAAAATGGACAATGAATAAAAATATTATTTTTGAAGAAAAACGCCAAACGCGTATTGACCGAGACGATGAACTTGTCAAAGCATTAACTGCCGAACCAACACCGGAAGAAAAAAGAGCTTTTTTAAATGTAATGAGAGCATATTGTGCCGGTTTGTTTGTTATTGCTGTTTTGGGTGTTGGGGTAGAATTTTATAAATCTCAACAAAAAGATACATCCCGAACGCCTTCTGAAAAAATTATGAAAATGGTTTCTGATATTGAAAAAACAAGTGAGGCTTTAACAATTGCTCATGAAAAACAGAGTCTTTTTACGGCGCAACGGTTGGAAATTCGCCAACAAGAACAATTGAAGGCATTAGAGGAAGAGGCAATAACCGAAGGGATTTCCCCAAAAGAAATTATGCCAAAAACAGCTCCTTTACCGGCAACAAAAACATCTCCTGCCCAAAAACGCATAGATGATGGAATTCCTGTTCCGGCAGATAATCCGATTAATCCGACGGTGCCGAAAAAAATTCAAAAAAACGGAACAAGACCGAATGTTGTTATGACAAGAATACGTTCCGAGTTGGCTAGTCGTTATAATAGTAATTAAACTTAACATGAATATATTTTAAGATGTGTTAAACCCCTAATTTTTCGAGGATTAATTGGTTGTAGAAATTTTTACAGACTAATGTAAGTGATTGGCATCTTTTAATTTTGTTTATTGGTCAAAGGTTTTATCAGATTTTATGGTTGGACTGAATTTTCTATGATTATTTAATACGAATTGAGATATATTCGATGTTGTAAACGGTTTTGATTGGTAAAATCATCTCCGATAAGTTGAATAAATAACAATGTGTATGCAAGACGTGTTTTCAAAATTCAGAAAGTGAAGAAAAGTTCCGAAGATTATGATTATAATTTTCAGGGACGAGATAATGAATTTATATATTTTTTTAATTATATAAATTGATGAATAATTATTTTAAATGAGTATATTAGAGCGAATATTAATCATTTGCAACAGCTGGAATTTGTTGAATAGCCAACGGTTCGATATGAATATCGACACCATATGTCATATCTGGTACTTGATGAGCGCTATATTGTGCCGGATGGGTCGTTGGGCTGATTATAGATGGTATGCTGTAAAGTGTTTCTGTTGCATTTGATGTTGGAGCAGCCTCGGCTATCGGAGCAACTTCGGCAACAGGTGTTGGCGTAGGTGCGGCTATCGGAGCAACTTCGACAACAGATGTTGGAGCAGGCTCGGCCATCGGAGCAACTTTGGCAACAGATGTTGGAGCAGCCTCGGCTAT
>JAFZGR010000124.1 GCA_017555325.1 Alphaproteobacteria bacterium
TAAAATAAATATACTTATATTAGTTGATGAAAGAAGTGCTATATTCGAATACCATAAAAAAATTTTTGGATTGTACAGCTATCAATTTTTCAGAACTTTTATCCCATTTTCTACATACAAAAAAAACCGGATTAATCCGGCTTTTTTGGCGACCCCAGGGGGATTCGAACCCCCGTTACCGCCGTGAAAGGGCGATGTCCTAGGCCTCTAGACGATGGGGTCATCGAGTGCTTATTGTTATACCGTTTCTTTCGTCAAATTGCAAGTATTTTTTTTATTTTTATTTATTTTTTTTATTACTACCTGATTTTTATATTTTTTTAGACAACAAAAATATCTTTCAAGACTCTTATTTAAGCGCATGCATACTAATAAAAAACATTATGCTCTGTTTATTTGATACACCAATGACATTTCTGACAAAATTTCCGGTCGGTACAAACAATATTTTTCTTCATCCGAAGAAAAATCCAGCTGACAACTTTGTGCATAAACCTGAACCTTTTGAACAACCTGCCGAATAATCTTATTTTCAAAATCCGGCTCAGGTCCATTTACGGAAAGCAGATAAATATGCATGGACTGATATGTCGGGTTTTCAATCAACAAACGTAAGCCATATTCTTTAGGAACAACAACCTGAATATCTTTTGTTGCCTGTTCGGCCATTTGCAAAATAACAGGCTTATTATATTCTTCTGGTATAATCAGATATTTATGCCGTTTCATCCATTCTCCGACACTTTCTCGGGAAGACCAAACCGAAATAGGAATTGAAAGAATCAATCCGATAGTAATCGGCAATGTCCAATAAAATAAACTATTTGCATACAAATAAACAATACCGGAAACAACCAAGCCTAACACTGTATGCCAAAAATGACGTTTAAATGCCACCCGCCATGGCGTGCCTGTTTCATTCCGATTTTGAGCACTCCAACCGGCATCAATCCCAACCAAAATATCAAAAACAATTTTTGTTTGAAATAACATCATAATCGGGGCTGTTAGAGCCCCAAACAAAAACTCTATAATCATCGTTTTCAACAATCCGAAAAATCCGCCAAATTCTTTCAACGGACGATGTTGTATCAAAACAGCCAATCCACCTAAAATTTTAGGCACAAACAACATTCCCATAGACAAGGCAAACAACATGAGTGTTCCGATTAAATCAAAAACCGGCCAAGTCGGAAACAACGTTTTTGTATCGGCAAAATATTCAGGCGGAAAAAATTCACGCCATAGAGCCACACCTAATCCCAACACCAAAAATAAAAACCATAATGGAGATGATAAATACGACATAATTCCCAAAGTAAAATGCAAACGGGAAACTGGATGAAGTTTACGGGAAAACAAAATGCGTAAATGCTGTAAATTTCCCTGACACCACCGTCTGTCACGAATAGCAAAATCCAACATGGAAGGCGGACAATCTTCATAACTTCCCTTTAATTCTGGCAACATCCAAGCCAACCAACCACCTCTACGGATCAAAGCTGCTTCTACAAAATCGTGACTTAAAATATGCCCCCCAAACGGAGCCTGCCCCGGAAAAACAGGTAAACCACAACACTCCATAAATGCCCGTGTTCGAATAATAGCATTATGTCCCCAATAATTACTGTCCCAAACCTGCCAATAA
>JAFZGR010000125.1 GCA_017555325.1 Alphaproteobacteria bacterium
AAATTGATCACATTTTGTCTGTTTTCCGTGTATATCGCTATAATTATGGCGAGATCCTTCATTCGGGGATCTTAATGGTATTGGAGCTCTTCCATGTTCCGGAGCATCTATACCATCCCAAGTATCCATCCACTCAATAATCACAGTATTTCCGTCTTGTCGAGGATAAATCCATAAAAAATGTTCCGTAATAAATGGAAAAGAATATTCTTGTGTTATTGTTGTTCCCGAGGATGGAATACAGGTATTTGTACAAGTTTCACCATTTTCCCAAAACCATTTAATTCATCACAGATACAGGCTTCAATATCTTCTCTCCAAATTTTTGGCGGATAACATCGTATACAATTATCTCCAAATTAATATTCTTGTCGGCACACGCAACCATACGCACCATCATCTTTTTGACGCCAAACTTGTTTATCTGGACAACGATTTGGTTTTTGATAATCGGACGTATTATCATTATCCGAAGCAAAATGCGTACCAGCAACAACAACATGATTATCAAACGAAAAAACAACATCTGTTTTGTACGCACAAGATTTTGGATAAACAGATATCCCTTGTGATTGAAAAATATCTATTTTTCTTAACACTTGTTCACATACTTTTTGAGGAACTTGAAAAGTTGTAATTTTATAAATACCATCTTGAACAGAAACCATTGATTTTTTTTATCTTTAGGCATATATTTAACTAATGCATTTTTAATAATCTGTTAACTTCCCTGACATGTGACAATCGATTATCTGTTTGCGCCAATACTTTCGCATTACCGATAACATCTTGAATATGTCCTGCTTGATAAGCATTAAAAGCATATTGATAAGTTGCAATACCAACAACAGTCAAAACACCCATAATTGCCAACACTCCCAACATTTCAACCATACTACGTCCGGTTTCATGCATTTTCTTTTTAAGCATATGAACACCCCCTAAAAATATAACTACTTTACAGTATAAAAAAATGTATCTTTTTTTCCCTATTCGAATCAGCATAATCGGATTTTTGAGAAGATAAATAATATTTCTTTTAATTTAATAGGTTATTTAAAACAAAAAAAATCTAAAAAAATAAAATTTTTTATTGCAAATAAACGTCCCTTTTTTTACAACATCTATTGCTTAACAGAATACCTTTTATCTTTTGTACTTTGTTATCAACAATTTGAATAAAGTCACTCCAATAAAAAAGAGGGATAATTATCCCTCTCAAAAAATACAGAAAATTACATCACTATAAGTTTTTATATTCTTTTAGCAATATGCAACAATCCTAAAAGCGGAATATTTTTCTTATCTACTAAAATCAAAGGAATATTTTCCATAAAAGATTTAAACCGCCCTTTTTTCTCAAAAGTCGATCGTATTCGAGATGCCATTAACAACTGTTTAACCATTGGATGTGTTAAAATATCTCCAACCAAATAAACTCCGCCGGATGTTTTCAATGTTAATGCCATATTGGAACAAAAAACACCTAAATATTTAAAAAACAACCACCATGTCATTAAGGCAATTTCGTTCCCCTGCTCCGCTAAAACCGTTATTTCAGATCCGGATGTAACAGGAATCCATTCACCGCTTTTTTCTGTTGGCATAATAAAATTGTAAGCCTGCTTCATTTTAACAATTTCATCAAACAAAACCGTTTCTTGCCATTCGGTATAATTTTCCCCGATAATTTGATATAACAACATTATTCCTTGTCCAGAAACAAGTCGTTCAAAAGATAAATGCGGTACTTTTTCCCACGCTTTTTGTGCAACAATATGCATAGATTTTGTCACAACACCCAATGTTGTATGTCCGGCTTCAGATTCACAAACCGTAAAATCATTTTCCCCATTTGGCATTAGAAAACAAACTCCTAATCCCGTTCCGGCTCCAATAACCGCTCTCGGACCAAAAACAATTGGACATTCCTTACCTAAATGTAGCAAATCCGATTCTTGACAATCCAACGTACCCAATCCCTGCAACGTAAAATCGTTTAGCAATATAACTTGTTCCAAATTAAGTTGTTTTTTAATTTCCAATGCATCAACAATCCATGTATGATTTGTTAAACATACCCGATTATTACACCGCAAACCGGCAGCTCCGATAACCATAGCCGATATTATTATTTCAGTTTCAGACAAATATGCATTAACTGCATCTTTAAATGTTTGAAATTCCTGTATTTTATATCGAACAAACGAACTGCATTCCCGGCCATTATAACAGGCAAATCGAATATGTGTACCCCCAACATCCGTTAATAAAATATTCTTACTCATCTGAAAATTCCCACAATTTGTTCAAAAACACAAATAACGTTTGAAAAAACACACTTTAAAACTGACCAAAGCCGTTCTGCCAATGGCAAATATTGTACTTTTTCAAAACATGAAATTAACCTCTCCGAACAAATATTTGTTAATTCCGGCGTTGCAAAAAATGCCCCCAACAATGTAATTAAAGTAATAATTAAAACAACCGTAAAGGCAAATTTTAACATATATTCATCCTTTTTTTATAAATAGCTTCAGCCAATTCCAACTCC
>JAFZGR010000126.1 GCA_017555325.1 Alphaproteobacteria bacterium
CTTATCGGTCATGATACCTATCCCGTTTTAGCATTATTTTTATCTGTTCCACCAACAGAGGTTGATGTAAATGTTCATCCGGCTAAAATCGAAGTGCGATTTAAAGATGCCGCCCGTATTCGTGGATTTATGATTGCATCCATTCGCAATGCTTTGGCTGAAAATGGATTTAAAACTGCCTCAACTATCGGAATTGGAGCTTTGGAAAAAAGCGTATCATCCATTATACCTAATCGTGTCCATGTACCGTCTGCATTCAAAAATTTACCGGAATCCAATCGTCTTAATCATTCAGATATCATTCATTCTTACACTCAATCTTCAAATCGTATCGATAATGAGATGCTTAAAGAGAATACATATTCGACTGGCTTATCAAACATCTATCTTGGTGGTGATTTGTGCGAGCCGATGGCAGAACAAAAAAAACTACCGCATATCGGATACAGTGTCAAAGAGGATTTGCCCAAACAATCACATAATATTAAATCAGAAAACATTTTTACAGAACCTGCAAAATTTGATAATAATGAGGAAACAACAGATTTTCCTCCGTTGGGTTTTGCAAAAGCCCAACTTCATAAAACATACATTATCTCTCAAACGCAAGATAGTATTATTATTACCGATCAACATGCTGCCCATGAACGATTAACGTATGAACATCTCTCACAAAGCATGCAATCACTCGGTCAAACACAACTCCTTTTAATACCTGAAATCATTGATTTAAAACCGGAAGAAGTAGATATTTTAAATATGCGCTCTGCCGAATTAAAAGAAATGGGATTTGTAATAGATGCATTTGGAGATGATTGTGTTGCCGTTCGTGAAATTCCGGCATTATTAAATAAAACAAACATTGTTAAATTAGTGCAAGATTTAGCTGATACAATTCGTGAATTTGATGACACTGTTTTATTAAAGGATAAAATCAAGGATATTTGTGCCCGTATTGCCTGTCATGGGTCTATCAGAGCCGGACGAACATTAACACCTGATGAAATGAATGCCCTACTCCGTCAAATGGAAAATTGCGGAACATCCGGTCAATGTATTCATGGTCGCCCAACATATATTGAACTCAAGTTAACCGATATTGAAAAGTTGTTCGGACGAGCAAAGTAGGTTTTAAAACATACGATTATAAAAAAAAAGACCCCACCAACTTAGCCGACAGTGTCCTATATACAAAAATTTTCCCCATATTTTACTACGGGGAAAGTAAAAAGCATATATATATAAATTAACTACCACTCGGAGGATAACAATATCCATCTTTATAAGAACGATTAACACAAATATCACAATCTTTTTTGTCAGCAACTTTTATCGGTGTTGTAATATTGCATTCATAACATTCCTTATCAGCTCCTAATAATTGTTTATCATCAGAACATTTTTCACGATTACACATGGTTCCGTTTAAAACTCTATTCGGACAAATTTTAGTACAACGAGCTGTATTTTTACCATTCACATTAATGGATGTTGAGGAATCACAACTATAACAAGGACCATATTCTCCATTTAAAGGTTGTCCTTCTGTTTCATTTTCTGCCAAATCACATTTCAGATAGCAATAATTACCGGGATTTGCATTATCAACAAACCGATTCGGACAGGCAGCACAATTACTTTCTACCCCATGAACAGGCTGTGCAGATTTAGTATAGCAATCATGACAACTGCCATTTTTATCCATAAAATATCCCTTTTCACATGCTTTTAATACACAATAACCACTTTTTTCTTCCCGATTAGGACATAACTTGGAACAAGAATCCGTTAATGCAGAAATCGCAACTCTTTCGGGATAATTACATGCCTTACAGGTTCCGGATCCATCAATCAACAGAGGTGTATCAGGATCAGAACAACCCAACTGACACATTGATCCACTTAAAACCCGATTTGGACAAATTTTGGAACACCGCTCCTTATTTGTACCATTCACATTAACAGACGTTGCTGTCTCACAACTATAACACGTTCCATATTCTTCGTTTAATTTTAAACCTTTTGTTCCATTTTCTTCCGAATCACATTTCAAATAACAATAGTTACCGGGATTTGCATTATCAACAAAACGATTCGGACAAGCATCACAATTACTTTCTACCCCTTGAACAGGTTGTGCAGATTTAGTATAGCAATCATGACAACTGCCATTTTTATCCATAAAATATCCTTTTTCACATGCTTTTAATACACAATAACCATTTTTTTCTTCCCGATTAGGACAGAGTTTTGAACAAGAATCTGTTAATGCAGAAATCGCAACTCTTTCGGGATAATTACAAGCCTTACAGGTTCCGGATCCATCAATCAACAGAGGGGTATCAGGATCAGAACAACCCAACTGACACATTGATCCACTTAAAACTCGATTTGGGCAAATTTTGGAACAACGCTCTTTATTTGTACCATTCACATTAACAGACGTTGCTGTCTCACAACTATAACAGGGACCGTATTCTCCATTTAATTTTAAACCTGCTGTTCCATTTTCTACCGAATCACATTTCAGATAGCAATAATTACCGGGGTTTGCGTTGTCAACAAACCGATTCGGACAGGCATCACAATAATTCTCTACCCCATGAACAGAATATGCCGTCGTTGATTTACAAGAACGACAATTGCCGTCTTTATCCATAAAATAGCCCTTATCACATTTGCTCACACAGACATTTCCCTGTACAAAACGATTTGGGCAGACATTACAGTTTTTTTTCATATTTTTTACATCTACTTTTGCCTTGTCATCACAAGAATAACACTTGCCATCTGTACCTCTTAAAGGTTTATCTGGCGGACAACAATTTCCGTCCCAGTCACAACATTCTCCGTTTTCCGTAACGGATGCACAACAATATGAACCAACTATATTTGATGGTCGACAACACATCATCCATTCCGGCTCACTGTAATCCTGAACACATTTATCTGCATCTGTGCAGTCCGTTTCACATAATCCTGTTTCCGTATTACACGTTCCGCAATTACAATCGTTTGAATGACGACAACGCATAATTTCGTGACGGTCTTTTTCTTCTATTTCTGCCTCAGGCAA